>NZ_JBNKSF010000048.1:0-1508 GCF_050297175.1 Gynuella sp.
TCAGGGATATGCAATCAAGATGTGTGTTGAAGCCGTTAATCGTCTGTTTGAAGTTTCCGGTGGCTCCACCTGGATTCACGATAATGAAATTCAGCGTATCTGGCGCGATGTGAATATGACCGCGGCACATGCCTATACAGATTACGATGTTTGCAAACAAATCCTCGGGCGTTCTCTGATGGGGATGGAACCCGATCCTACGATGGTATAATCGCACTCTGGTTAACAAACCCGCGCATAACGCGGGTTTTTTTTCGTCTTCAAATACTGCTATTCAAAATTGTCTGAGTTATCCTTCTTCAAACACTTCAAACATCTGATCTAAATACGAGTTTTCCTACATGACGAATGAGCAGGCAATTTTATTTTCCTTAATGGTAGCAGTTCTAGGTATGTTGTTATGGGGAAAGTGGCGCTATGACCTGGTGGCTTTTTCTGCTCTAGTTATCGGGCTTGTTCTACAGGTTATTCCGCTTGATCAGGCATTCTCTGGCTTCGGACATCCTGCGGTTATTATCATAGCATTGGTGTTGATCGTGTCGCGCGCGCTCTCTCAGTCAGGTGCTATCGAGATGCTGACAAGCCGTGTGATCGATGCAAAACGACCTTTATCCTTACATATTGCATCTATGGGTTTTCTGGGTGCTGTACTTTCCGCATTTATGAATAATGTGGCAGCTCTGGCACTATTAATGCCAGTAGATATCCAGGCCGCAAATAAAGCAAAGCGATCTCCAGCCCTTTCGCTGATGCCACTGTCATTTGCCACTATTCTTGGGGGAATGGTGACCTTAATCGGTACACCACCGAATATTGTTATCTCGCAATTTCGCGAAACGGCTCTGGGGGAACCTTATAACATGTTTGATTTTGCGCCTGTTGGACTGGGTGCTGCAGTTGCTGGTCTTGTTTTCGTATCTCTGATCGGTTGGCGTCTGGTACCAGCTGATCGCTCCAAACATAATGCTGCCAATGAACTTAGTAATCTTGAAGGTTATGTGCTTGAGATTGGGGTAGAGGAGGGCTCCAGTGCTATCGGCCAGACCATTAAAGAACTGAATGATCTGGCTGAGGAGAATGATGTAATGATTCTAGGGCTTGTTCGTAACGGAAAACGATTGCCCGGGAGAGCGCTACGAGAACCCATTAAAAAAGGTGACTTACTCGTTTTGGAAGCGGGTCCGAAAGCAATGGAGAGCTTTGCTTCTGCGCTTAAACTTTCTTACTCTCGATCTGAAAAACATAATGGCGCTATGGCAGGTACATTATCCATGGTGGAAGCCACCGTGCCTCTGGAATCTCGTATCACGGGACGTTCCGCACTGGATATTCGTTTGCTTTATCGTCATGGCATTATGTTGCTTGGCGTCTCCAGGGCAGGGCAATCATTTCGAGATAGAGTGCGTAAGTTGATCATTCAACCTGGTGATGTTTTATTGCTGATGGGGCATGAAGAAGAAATAGATGAAGTCATAAAATGGTTAGGAGTTATGCCGCTTGCTCCACGT
>NZ_JBNKSF010000049.1:0-1547 GCF_050297175.1 Gynuella sp.
ATCTTTCGAGTCACATTTAAGTGGTGCTCTCATTGGCTTCATACTGGCTTTCCGGCTCAGGTGGCTTGATCCAGCTGCTCCGCGTAAACAGTACAGCTGGGAACAGGAGGAGGATGAAGGCGATGATGACGATGATAGGACTGATCAGCCGTAGTCTTAAGTCAGAGTTGAATAGTTATCGAGCGTAGGAATCTGGATTATGCCGCAGATATCGGCTTGATGTTAAACTTGTCTTATGACAGCCCATGTGGATTGGCCATCCAGCATGGTATACGTTTTTGAGCGCATTCAACGGACGCCAACAAGTGTTGGACCTACAAATTGGAAAAATTCCACACCATTCTTACCACACCGTAACGAGCGGATAGAAATGTATAAACTACTTGCTTCTAACTTAATACACCGCTTTGTAAGAGCTTGCCTGATAGGTATCCTGACTACGATAACAGTAGCCTGTTACAGCACGTCGAAGGCTAACAAGACTACAGGTGCGGAGCGTTTTTCCAGCATTTATCAAAGCTTGAGTCTTGTTCATTTCAGTCCAGACTATCCTGCCCACCCACAGGCTTTCAGTCATTGTGCTAACAACAACAAGGAAGGTTGCTTTCGGGTTATTGAGCGCGTGAAAGACGCAGTATCTTCACTAAAGGTGCCTGGCAATGAAGTAGCATTGGAAAGCACCATCAACGGGATAGTCAGTTACTGTATTAATACTGAAAGTCGGAACCATCCCAAAGTTCAGCTATGTGAGGGCGCATTAACATCGATCTATTTATTCAACGATAATGACGATGACAGCGCATTGCTAAATGCATTCAAAAAGCTGAGTAAAGAGCAAAACGCCCGGATCTTTGATGGAAACCAGGAGTGGTATTACAATAGAAAAAATGTCACGCCCTGGATAGATCATGTCAAGGATGTGCTTGAAGACAGTGCATTGGAGTTACAGCTTTGGCGATTCAGCCAAAAAAATGTAAAACCATTCGGTTTGATGTATTTGGAATCATCGATACCTTCTGGTGAAAATTTAACGTATTAGGGCCTGTTAAGGAATTTTACCCCTATCTTCAAAAAAGGTTCCTGAGTTAATTGGGGAGCCTTTTGATTGCCCTGCAATAGCAGAATTTAATATCTCTCAATAAATGCTGTTTTGCAAGGGTGGGGAAAAGAGATCAACTCTGGGGGCCGGCCTTGTCTTTTACAGGCGGGCAAGACGTCCTGCCATAGCATCTATCTCGTCCATATATCGTTTAAAATCGGGCGAATTGGGTGGACTATAATTCAGGTTTTTGAACAGACCGGTAAAGCGGGTGAAATAATCTCGTGCCTCATCCTTGTCACTGAAATCATAACTGCGCTCAACCAGTTCATAGATCTTACCGAAACATAGCTGTTGTCGCTCCAGCGATGTTGAGGCATCAATCTCGTCGAAGGCGTCCTGCTGCAGATAGACCATGTCCAGGAACAGCGCCTTTTGATAGGTGACATAGTCTTCTAGCGTCACGCCTTCGATACCGGTTACCTGCATCATCTGTAATACCGAGTCA
>NZ_JBNKSF010000050.1:0-55186 GCF_050297175.1 Gynuella sp.
CCCGGTTATATCGCAGCAGAGCAACCATCGATACTCGAACGTATCAATCTCTCAGACACACAATGGCATCGTCTCACCCGAAAATTTGAAAAACAGTTCAAATGTTTTGCCGGTCAGAAGTCATCGTTTGAAAGAATCAAAGACTGTTTCAGGTTGAATCGAATGCCGCCTAACTTGTTGGCAGGTTAGTTTTTTAAAGCCAATCTAAAAAGTCGAATACTAAGGCCTTTTAAGTAAGGGTCCAAACGTTCAATTCCTCCATAGATTTTTTTCTTTGCTCCTATAAATAATTTCGAAATTTAGTTATTCAATTTGTATAACAGAACGATTTTTCAATGCTTTCCCGCCGAGTATATAAATAAAAAAAACGGTTTAGTAACAATGGGTGTCTTGTAAATTCTATAAGTGGGTGTCCATATAGAATCCTATACATAAGTGGGTGTCCTCTAAGATCATTTTATAATTTACTCTTTTTTCCCGGTCATTTCCCTGGGGTTGGTGATATCAATAAAACCTTGTAATGCTTCGTTATCAAATGTCATATGATCTTTTTTATGGTCGTAAAGTACTGCGGTCATGTTTGCGCCATCCTGTCGGCTTTCATCAGGATAAGCCCAAAAGGAATATCGAACTTCCGAACGCTTAATACCGCCGGCCACCAGCATTTCGTCTTCTTCGGTATTGGTAGGATTCAGATGCACACGCCGACTATCGACATCTGCGATCGTTACATTAGCGCCAAAGCTGTCCGAGTTTTTGAGCCTTTTAAGTCCCCACTCATCCTGACTGCCTTGCCCTGTCGTCCAGTTAGGGGTGGAAGAAACGTAAGCACTGTCTTTGCTACTGCCTTTGTGGTCGGTCATTTGGGACAGTCGTTGCGAATCTGAACCCTTGCGACCCATTGCTATATCCACTTCGCTCTGTGCTGCGTTCCGCTGTTCCAGTAGTTTTGGAGTCTCTCTTTGAAGCATACCTTTCGGCATGCCGGAAAGACCCTGTAACTGCCGGTCGACTTCGGTCACGGTTGATAAGGCCTTACTGGGTGAAAACATTTCCTGGTCTTGGCTAAAGGTGCTTTTGCGGCCGACATTATGGTTTTGTTGTCTGAGCAAATCCGGGTTTTCGATTCTGATCACTCTCTGAGTGGATTTGCTACGAGGTGGTTCGTTGGATGACATAAAGTTTCCTCTTGAATAGAGCTGACAATGCTTAACGCATGTCATGTTATGTTGAATGTCCTTTTATTTATGTTGTGGTGCTTCTTTCGGCGCATTTTTGACCATGTAATTGCTGTAGGCATTTAAATAGTTACTGTGATGCTGGCTTTCTCCTATGTTTAGGTGGGCATTGATGCCTGGCCGTGTTGATGTTGTTGAGCGATCAAATATGGCGTTGAGATAAGGGCCATGTGTATTCCCTTTAAATCCGGGTTTGCCGGTGATGTCATTTTCATGGCCGCGTAACATATGGCTCTCCTTTGGTATTAATTTCTCAAAAGTATCAAGTGTGGCAACGCTGTAGCGTCTCTGTAGAGCAGGTACAGTATCCCCCGTCAGATTCATGTTTCCACTTTTATCCCGATGTCCACTGTCTTCCTTTCCCTGAAAAAACGGCAGGAGAGCGGCTTTGATGGTACCGGCACGTTTGGCACGTTGCTTATCAGCATATGTTTGCGCATAGGTTTCAGCTTCTGCTTTTACTTCTGCCAGCGTTTTTACTTTCTTTGCAACTTCCGGTGCCATTTCCAGGGGTTTGTCCCATGCGGACATAAAAGACTCCTTCTTAAAATGTAATATAAACAATCAATGCGAAACTCATGCCTAAAAGCGTCTTTGGGGGATGAACCACATGGCCTGATAGACAAATACTGATCGTTATCGGTTGTTTTCCTTCGTTGAGGGTCAGGTGGGTGTCCATGAAAGTGTCCCATCTGGGGTATTGAGACTCAGGTGGGTGTCTCATGACCAAAATGAGTGTCCCATGGTGGGTGACGGATACTCATGAGCTAAGGATTGAGTGGATGTCCACTAAAGCGTTGAGTGGGTGTCCCATGGTAGGTGCTGGTCGGAATGTGTAGTTGTTTTTACTGAGAATCGGAAGGGTGTGATTACCCCACTGGGGTTTTTTAGGCCCCTGTCAAAACAATCTAAGCGGGGTGAAATGACCCCTGATTTCAACCGCTGGTATCCAGAGTGAGTCATAAAACGCTGATTTCTGGGGGATAAATTTCTTGTCCTGTTATGGCATTACTCTTGCGATTACCCACCCGTGTTAAACCACTTTTCAGGAGCAGCACAGTGCCAGACTTGGATGCGCAACCTTATCAATCGGCGGCTGATGCCATTCTGCGTTATTTGGCGCAGCGTCCAGAAGCTGCTGAAACCGTCGAGGGAGTTGCCAAGTGGTGGTTGGCAAGACAACGTTATGATGATTCAGTCCGACTGGTACAACAGGCGCTGGATTATCTGGAAAAACAGGGTGAAGTGGAAAAAATGAGCATTACCGATGGTCAGGTTCTATATCGGAAAAAGCAATTCAACGCTTCACATTTTAACGATAATCAGTGAGGTTAGGATTCCCCCATGTCCGAAAGTATCCAGAAAGTTCTGACCCGTCGTCGCCCTCCGAGGGTCAAAATCACATACGATGTAGAAACAGGTGGCGCTATTGAGAAAAAGGAGTTGCCGTTTATTGTCGGTATTTTTTCTGACTTGTCCGGTCCCAATCCTGTCTCGGCCAAACCGCCGCTGAAGGAGCGGGCCATGGTTGAAATCGACGCCGAAACATTTGACGCTGTCATGGCATCTTATACGCCCGGCATTAAATTCAAATATCAATTACTGGATGCCAGTGGTCAACCTGGTGATGAGAAGACCGGTGCTTTGGGTTTTAATCGCCTGGAGCATTTTTCTCCGTTGCAGGTTGTTAAACGATTCACTCCCTTGAGCGAGGTTTATACCCGTCGCGGTCACATCCGTGACGTTCAGGCCAGAGTGGAGAGTCACGACGGCATGGAAGAATTGTTTTTTAGGATACTGAGTTGTGATAAAACCGGTAAACAATATCGTGATGCTCTGGTTGCCGGCTACCCTGGCGATAAGCCGGAAAGCTGGAACGTGCCCACCATTACATTAAGTTATGATGGTACCGATGAGGTCATAACAGCTCAGTTTGAAGCCGATCAGAAACTGCTTAACCAGATCGCAGTGGAAAAGGTGCTGGGTGATATCAACCAGGGATTGGGACTGGTGGCCGATAGTCTGCTGAGTCGTTTTTTCCGGGAAGGTGTCATACATTCTGAGTTGGATAATATCTGTACTTCTTATCAGGATGCCGATGAAAATTTGAAAGCCCGGAATCAGGCATTTATGGATGTCTATCGTCAGCATATCCAGGATGTCGAAGGACTCGAGCAGTGGTTTATCGATTTGTCGGCGGCCGCTGCAGCGGCTTTGGAAGAAGAGCAAAAAGCGCCGGCCGATCAGGATGCGGCTGTAGTCGAATGGCTGACCACTGTTCGTAAGGTCTGCTCTTTGGACCGTATGCGGTTATGGCGCGGTGATGATTTTGCCACCATTCTTGGCGACAAAGCACCGACTGATCTGGCCTCCGTTGCCGATGAATTTAAGCCCTATGTTAACCATTTGATTGGCTGGGTCATTTGCAATCGTGTTGCCATTAATGAACGGCAAAAAGTACCCTCTCTGAATCTTTCCAAACTGATCGATTTTCAGGTAGCCGAATTGGATGATCAAATCGGTTTTACCTTGAATGCCATTATGCATAGTGAAGGCTTTCGCAGCCTGGAGGCAACCTGGCGAGGACTGCATTACCTGGTTTCACGATCTGAGACCGGTAAGATGCTCAAACTCAGGGTGTTGAATGTGTCCCGTTCTGAATTACGGGATGATCTTGATAAGGCGGTTGAGTTTGATCAAAGCCTGGTGTTCAAAATGATCTATGAAGCCGAATACGGCACCTACGGCGGCGATCCTTACAGTCTGCTGGTAGGTGACTATTATTTCGGTCGGGACAGCGAAAGTATTCATCTGCTCAACAAAGTATCCGAAGTGGCTGCTTCTGCCCATGCTCCGTTTTTGGCGTCGGTAGAGCCGAATATGTTTGGCCTGGAGAATTTCGAAAAACTTGCGAAACCGAGGGATCTTGGCAAGATTTTCGAGAGTGTCGAGCTTAACGAATGGCGCTCGTTCCGGGAAAAAGAAGACTCCCGATATGTTGCGTTGACGTTACCGAGAATCTTGCTGCGGTTGCCCTATGGTGAAAAATCCATGGCGGTTGAAGGTATGCGTTATGAAGAACAGGTGTTGGAATCATCTGGTAAGCCGGCTACAGATACCGGGTCGGTTGATTATAACCACTGCTTGTGGGGCAACCCGGCATTTATTCTGGCAGAAAGGATAACCCGGGCATTTACTTTATATGGCTGGACGGCTGCGATCCGTGGTGTTGAAAGCGGTGGCCTGGTACAGGATCTTCCCAACTATACGTATCGAACTGATTCCGGTGATATTAATCTCCTGTGTCCGACTCAGGTGGCCATTACCGACCGCCGTGAGAAAGAGCTCAATGATCTTGGCTTTATTTCCCTGTGTCATTGTAAGGGTACGAACCAGGCTGCTTTTTTCGGTGGCCAGACCACCAATCTACCGAAGAAATATTTATCGGATGCCGCCAACAGCAATGCTGCCATATCGGCCATGTTGCCATACGTATTGGCTGCTTCACGGTTTGCTCATTACGTAAAAGTGATCATGCGCGACAAAGTTGGCAGCTTCCTGACCCGGGCTAATGTGGAGACCTTTCTGAATGACTGGGTATCGCAATATATTCTGCTGGATGATGAAGCCACACAGGATGTCAAAGCCTCCTATCCACTCAGAGCCGCCAAGATTCAAGTGACGGAAATTCCCGGTAAGCCTGGTGCGTACAACGCCACCATGTTCTTAAAACCGCACTTCCAGCTGGAAGAGCTGACTACATCCATCCGCCTGGTAGCGGAATTACCGGCGTAACCCGAGGAGTCAAGCATTATGGATCTCATACTTTTACAACCCGGAAATGCAGAAATATTCGGTGGTCCAAACGGCTGGGCAGATGGTGGCAGTTTGATCGATACCGAGTGGCGTGACGAAATACTGGATTTTGGGCAGTGTCTGGAACTGGTGTCTGTGCATCAGGGCATGAAGCAGCAAGTCACTACTGATGTCAGTAATTCCGCCCGTACATCCGGACGGCCGATCATTACTGAGTTTACCTGCGTGAAATATGTCGATAAGACATCCGTGAAGTTCTTTGAATATTGTCTGCGTGCAGAACCGCTGGGTAAGGGCAAGGACGAGCCCACCAAGATTTACATTTGCCGTAATTCCGGTGACAAGACTGCCAACATCATGACCTTCTCATTGCGTGACGCCATCATCAGTGAGATTCAGTTTCAGTCGCATCCTGACGACATGCCGACTGAGCAGTTCAAGCTGAATTTCACCGAGATACTCTGGGACTTCACCGTACAGAATGCCGATACCAGTCGCGCCGGGAAAAAATCATCCGGCTGGTCCATATCCCGTAACCGTCCGATCGGTCAGTTTACGGATTGATGTTATGAGCGTCGGCAGATTGCTGTTTGAGCGGTTAGGGCGGGAACCCGGGGTATCGGTTAAAGAATCTGTTTCCCGCTCCATCCAGCAACTGACCACCACCCAACATGTGCGTGATGGTCAGTTGGTACCAGGGATTCTGAATTTTGGTATGCCCAGTATTTGTGATCTGGGTATTGGGGGAGGTGATTTACGGCAATTTGCTGCGTTATTGAAAGAGCGGATTCAGCAGTTCGAACCGCGTATCAAAGATGTTGATGTGGTGATCGAACGTGGCCGTCTGGTAGTGGTTGGAACACTACCCGATAGCGACGAACCGACCCGCTGGTGGTTGTAAACCACGCCCTCATCCGACCATCACCATTCGGATTGCATGAATGTGATACGAGACTGAACATGGCAGGATCATTATGAGCACATTATCCAACGATACTCTGAAACAATACTTTTTGCGTGAGATGGAGTATCTGCGTAAGGATTCAGTACGATTTGCCCGCGAGTATCCGCAGGTCGCGCAAGAGCTGGCATTGAATCAGGAGCGCAGTGATGATCCTCAGGTGGAGTTGCTGTTACAGTCGTTTGCTTATTTGAGCGGACAACTAAGATACCAGATGGCCATGGATGACGCCGAACTGCCGAATCAGTTATTGGCAGCCTTAAATCCACATTTGGAAATTCCCTGGGCGCCACGCTCCATTATTCAATTGGATGTCGATCCGGACGGCGCGAGTTTCGACAAGCTCAATGTGCTACCGGCAGAGTCGGTATTTACTGCGCCATTATCCTGGAACGATGAACAGCTGGCCTGTCGGTTTCGAACCACCCGTGCTGCGGATATCTGGCCTCTTGTTATACGTGATGTGCAGGTACAATCACGCGGCGGCCATGAGCAGGCTGAAGTGGTCAGTTGTATTAAAGTGTCTTTGAAGGTAAGAGGGCAGTATAGTTTTCGCACCATGCCGATTACGCGGTTGCAGTTTTGTCTGGATGGCATCGATCGCTTCCGGGTACATGATCTGTTGTTTAGTTGTTTGCATGGTATTGAACTGGCTGACCCTCAAAGCCACGAAATAGTCGCGAGTTTGGATGGCGACTGTTGTGAGTTTATCGAAGACCTGAATCTGAATGCTATCTTACCGGGTCTCAGCACCGTGCATCCGGGACTGGTGAATATCCGTGAGTATTTTGCTTTTCCTGAGCACTTTCTGTTTTTTAATCTGAACGGGTTGGACCTCAGCGGGTTTGATCAGGAACTGGAGTTGCGCTTCCTGTTGACCCGACCTTGTCTGCAGATTGATGCTGATTGTTTGCGCCTGAATGCGGTGCCGATCATCAATCTGTTTCGTCAGGCCCTGGAACCTTTTTCCATTCAGGCCGGGCGTTTGGAATATCAATTGACTGCCGATCAGTTTCGTCATCCAGTCACCGAAATTCTGGCGCTGGAACAACTGCAATTGCAGGGCATCGATGGCCGGGTCATACAGGTGCCGCCATTATACGGCAGCACAACGGATATCGATGACGGGTATTGGTTGGCCCGGCGTGAACTTAGCCAAACCAACACTGTTCCAGGAACAGAATTGTTTCTGCGTTTTGTGGATACCCAGCTGCGACCGGCAGGGTTGCAGACTGCCAGAGTGACCGGCCGGGCCTGGTGCTGTAACCGGCGATTGGCCGAGAAACTCAGCAGTGGTTCCCGTCTGAATCTGGAAGGTGCAGGGGCGGTGCAGACCGGTTCTCTGTTGCGCAAACCCAGTCGGCATCAGACACCGGATTTATCGGGTGATCGCTCTCAGTTATTGGTCGGTCAGCTCAGCAGCCACTTTCAACCATTCGAGAATGGTGAGGTTGGCGTTAACATGCTACGCAATCTGCTGAAACAGCATCTGGGAACCGCAGAAGCGGAAATGATCGCTCAGATCGACGCCATTGAACGTCTGGATACCCGTCGTATTACCCGTCGGGTAGGTGATGATCTGTGGCGTGGCCATTGTCACGGATTGCAATGGCAGGTGAGTATCGATCTTGACCGTTTTGGAAGCGTCAGTCCGTTGGTATTTGCCAGAGTGTTGAATGAAACCCTTAAGCATCGTGTTGCCCTCAACAGTTTCTCGGAACTTGCCATCATTGATGCTGGAAGTGGCGAAACCCTGCACTGCTGGTCGGTGAGCCAGGGGGCTTTATGGCAGCAATAGTCCGTTCTTCCGGCACGACTCCGGTGGATCTCTATCAGTTGGTTCGCGACTGTCTGCCGAAAACCGTAAGCACCACCCAACAGGTGCTGGATACCCTCGGCGAGCATGTACGGTTTCGTGGTTACCTGGGATTTGAGCATCCTTATCACGAAGTGGCCAAAGTGGATACCCGTACACAGCCGGTACAGGTTTATCTCAACCGGTTTGCGGTGTCCGGTTTGATGGGACCTCTACCGGAACCTTATTTCCAGTGGTGTTATGAGCGGGTACGGGCTGGTGATTTTGCCATGGCGGCATTTTTTGACATGTTTACCCATCGGATCAATGCCCTGCGTTATCTCAGTCGGGCGCGACGCCAGCCGGGACTGTCACCTTTGCGTCCGGAGCACTCTGTGCCTGGCAAGCTGTTATCAGCCTATGCCGGTATGATCGACCAGCGTCGCACTGTTGTTGAGGACTCACCTGTGACCGGTCGTTTGTTGTTGGGACTGGCTGGTCTATTGATCTACGCGCCACGCAGTCTCAGTCTGCTGCAGTTGATCCTGCAGCGTATTCTGAACTGGCGGTTGCAGGTAGATGGTTTCCGGGGGGGCTGGTTGAACGTCGATTCCGCTCAGCAGGTGGCTCTGGGACGACGCAATTCCACTCTGAGTATGCGCGCAGCTCATACTACGCAGTTGGGCAGCCGGGTCTGGGATCAGCACCTTGGATTGCGATTGCGGGTCTGGATGGAGCACCCGGATGCCTGTGTGGATTATCTGCCGGATGGTAAGCGTCATGAGTGGCTGAGCCAGTTATTGCGTATGCTGACTTATTGTCGCCATGATATCGAAGTCTGTTTTCTGTTTCCGCACTCATGGCGCAGCCGGCGCTTGGGTAGCGATGGTATTCGTCTGGCTTATAGCAGTTGGCTGCAATATGAAGACCGGGATACAGCGCCGCAGTGGACCATCAGACTGCGCATTCCGGCTCAACCGGGAGGTCAGTATGAAGCCTGGTGATTTTAATAGTGTCGGTCTCACCCGATTGGCGAATCGTGATCCTGATAACCTTTATCTGCATCTTAATATCTGGCTGGCCGATGGCCGGCAGGTGGGACGCGATTATTTTCGCCTGCACCAGCTGCAGGGGCAGGAAGCGATTTCCTCGCCATTTGAATTCCAATTGCAGTTACGCGGTAATACGGATCCTGACAGCCAGAACCGTTTCACGTTTGAACAGTTTATCGGCCGGCCGGCGACTGCGGCCATTAATCTGGCCAGTGCCGAAGATCAAGGGCAGCAGCGGTTCGACCAGACTATTGAGGGAGCCCCGGCTGTCGATCTCAGTTGCTTCAATGGCATTATCGCCGATTTCGGTATGTCCGAACCCGGTGTTTATCACGCGACGTTAAAACCGGCATTATGGCGTCTTTCGCTGACGAATCGTTATCATATTCACAAACACTGCAACATCCGCGATGCAATTGCCGGGGTATTGAAAGAACATGGTATTGATTATTCCGTAGCCTCGCTGAACCATCCGGATAATCCGGCGGTGGCGCGAGTACAGGACTGGTTGCAGGCCGGGGAGTCGGATCTTGATTTTATCACCCGGTTGATGAGCAAGGCTTATCTGTTTTACTACTTCGTGCACACCGGTCACAGTCATATCCTGGTGCTGGCGAATCAGTCCGGGTATCCGCAGGTTTATCCGCAGGGTGAAACCCTGCGTTATTGCCAGACCAATATCGAGACCCAGGGGCTGGATCAGGAACGCACCATCACCCAATACCAATATAAACAGAGCCTCAGCAGCTCCAGTGTGACCGGGGTTTTCGTGCGTCAGGAAAACGCCTGGGAGCAGGACGCGGTGGCTGATTTTCAGAGTTATCCTCCTTCGACTCAGGGAACTGGTGGCACCTTGCCATTCAATCTGTATCGAATTTACCAGTACGGCGTCAACCGGGAAGAAGTGGACACCCACGTGAATGCCCAGCGTGAGCGTCTGAATACCTCGGCGACGGATTTGTCCGGTTCCAGTCACTGTCCGCTGTTTCATTGTGGTTATCAGTTTACCCTGAGTGCCGATCTTGGCAGCCAGCAGAACCCACAAGTGGTCCGTCCGTCTCTGGACGGCTGTTCGTTTGTGCTGACTCAGGTACAGCATCAGTGCAGTCTGGATGGTCAGTATCAGAATTCCTTCAAGGCGACAGAATCCGATGGCCTTGTAACCCCATTCAATTTACAGGACACCCACCAGGGATCGATCCTGGCGCGAGTTGAGGAACAGGTGAAACCGGATGACTGGCGTTACTATGACAAGGACAATTTCGATCCCCAGAATGAAATGGTGGATGGTTACGAGGCCCGGCAGTCACACCGGCTCAAAGGTGTGTATGTGCGCTTTTCCACCGATCAGGGTGAGTCAGATAAGGTCTGGGTCAAACTCGCGCCGCACATGCAGACTGTACCTGAAGTGGGGGTGATGGTCTGGGTCTCGCGTTCTAATGACGATTCCGAGCTGCCGGAAATTCAGAGCATCGTTCAGGCAAATGGCAACCGCACCATAACGCCGTCACGTTGGACTGCCAATACAAATGTCGGCAGCAGTCACTCCACCAGTTATGGCGACAGTAAAAGTATCCGTTTCGGTTTGTTTTCTAAGGCCGATCTCAATGCTGCAGTCTCGATGGTGGAACAACATTATCAGCAGGGGCACCGGCAGTCTGATTTCAGCGGCAGCCAGCAATGCAATGGACAGACATTCAAGGATGTCAGTTATTCCCAAGGTGCCGGTTACAGTTATTCGACGTCGGAATCGGGGCGTTCGGGCTTATTGGGTCAAAGTGAATCCTACGGCTGTAACTACAGTCACTCAGAAGGGGCTGAGGTCTGGAGTTATTCCGATTACGACCATGCCCGTACGGAATCCTATAACCAGAATACTGAAAGTTATTCCCGTATCAGTGGTAAGACCTACAGTAAATCCACCATCGGTGAGAGCGAAAGTCATTCCACCATCACCGGCGACAGCCGTAACTATCATCAGGCTCTCGGACTCAGTTACAGTCAAAGTCTGGTTAACAGAACGGAAAACCAGAATATCGCCCAGGGCAGTTCCACCTCTTTGGGTATCAATCTTGGCCCGATCACAGGTGTTTCCATGAATATGGCACCGGTGATGAACAGCAATACCACTATCAGCCCGACCACGTCGGTAAATACCAATATCGGCTCAACCACCTCCAGCGCTGTGCATATGGGCAGTTCGTTATCCAGCTCACTGCAATTGGGCAGCTCAGTTTCCAGTAATACTCAGGTTGGCTCGCAGGTTTCCAGTTCCAGCATGACCGATTCCACCTCTGTCAACTCAGTCCTGTCGCAAACCCAGGCATCGGTGACCGGTATGAGCACCCGTGGTTCCATGACCGGGATAGACACAGGTGCATCCATGACTGGTGTGCAGAGCAATATGTCGATCACGGGGGTCAGTTCCGGTTTGTCAGTCACCGGGATGCACAGTGCCATTGGCGTCGTTGGTGAGAGCACCAGTATCAACGTCACCGGTTTATCAACCAACATCAGTGTAACTGGGGAGTCAATGATGGTGGATGTCAATGGCAGCGGCGTTAAATGCATCGTGGATAACCGCATAGAGGCCAAGGTAGAAGATCTCAATGTTGCCATTCAGTCACTGATCAAACTGGTGCTCTAACATGAAAAAGACGCTGAAAATCGTTAAACCCATGACGCTGGGACTGTTGCACAAGCCGTACTCAATTGCCCGAGATCACTTTTTATCCGTCTCATCACTGGCATTTTTCCGTCTGGGTGAACAGCCGGTATTACTGTCGGAGCATCGGCAGTGGGCAAAAGTGAGTCAGTCACTTGGCAGTGGCCGAATACTCGACGAAGCCATGCCCAAGACTCACGGTGAAGTATTACTGGCCGGCCATGGGTATCCCCATCAGCCACAACCGGTGACCCAAATGCAGGTGCGGTTGCAGATTGCCCAGGTGGATAAGACTCTGGCGGTGAGTGGTGACCGACATTGGTCCATGGGTTGGCTGCCGTTAATCCGGCAGAGTCGCCCTAAACCCATCACCGCTGTTCCTCTCGATTACAGCCGTGCCTATGGCGGCGAAAAATACGCCCTGAATCCGGAGGGCTGTGGAGATGGGCGTCTGCTGTCTCTGCTGTTCGGTCAGCAAGCCAATCACGGCCGCCTGCCCAATCTTAGTTATCCGGGTGAGCAGTTGAAACTCGGTACGCGACCACCACAACCCGCCGGGTTTGGTGCGTTGGGTCAGAACTGGTCACAGCGACGGAAAAAAGCCGGGCGTTATAACAAACGCTGGTTACAGCGGGAATACCCCGGTTTACCGTCATCGCTGGATCCGGAATTTTTCAATACCGCTGCTGCAGACCAATGGATTGATGGATTTTTTACCGGTGGCGAAGCCTATCAACTGGACAATCTGCATCCTCAACAGGCCTGTTTGAAAGGCATTTTGCCAACCATTGTTCCTAAAGCTTTTGTGCGGCTGCAAACGCAATCACTGACAGAAGTGACACTGCATTGGGACACCCTGTGGTTGTTTCCGGATCATGATCTTGGTCTGCTCATCGCTCATGGCAGCATACCCATCAGCGACAGTGATGGACTCGATGTCGAGGCCATTATGTTGGCCTGGGAGCATCCACTGCGGCCAAAAACGCATCAACATTACCAGCAGGTGCTGGCTCTGCGCAGTGATCCCCAGACGGCTGTCATGCATGCCTTTAATGAAACCCAGTTGACAGGCGATACGCCGCCGCCAGCTGTATCCCAAGGTGCGCAATCCGCACCCGCGTTATTGACACAGTTAAGCCAGCAACTGCCTGTATCTGATGCACAACTGGCTGAAGCGATGGCTGACGTGGAAACCTTTCCAGGGCTGAGTCAGGCAGAAATTGACGCCGGACAGTTTGATCTGACTGAAATAATGACTGCCGCCAAACGCAAGGCGGACACACTGAATCAGGAACGTAAACGGGCCCTGAAACAACTCGACGATATGATGAAGCAGCTGGGTGACGAGGCCAATCCGACACTTGATACCGCACAGGCGCTGGAACGTATTTATGTACCCCGGCAACAACTTGAACAGCTCTCGAAACTGGCTGACAGTTGCAACGATGCTGAGCAGCGCCAACAAATTCTCAACAGCGTGCCCCTGATTGTCCGGCAGCAACGGCAGAGCCGGAAACTGGCGGCGGAATCCGATTGCCAGCCGATCAGTGACAGTGCTGCAGCTGCATTGGCGCAATGGTTGACCAAGGCGCGACAGCAATCCCTGCCATTAAATGGACTTTGCCTCGCCGGTATCCGCCTGAATAAGGTGAATCTCAGTGGTCTCGATCTGCGCGACATGGTGTGGGATCTGGCGGAATTTACTGACTGCTGTTTTGATAGTTCGGACATGACCGGCAGCTGCTTTATTCAGGCACGCTTTCAGCGCTGTACTTTTATCAACAGCCGGTTACAGGAAACCAACTGGAGCCATGCCGAACTTCACGATGTCACCCTGACTCGCAGTCACCTGCAACAGAGCCAATGGCATCACAGTGTTGCCAATGACTGCCGCTTTGATCACTGCGTGTTTGATCAGGCTATGATGCTGAAAGCGGATTTCCGCAGCAGTGATTTTGCCTCGGCAACTATTCGGCAGGTCAACTGGGTCAAGTGTCCATTACAGAACAGTAGCTGGCAGGGCATTAAGGGTGAGCAGAGCAGCTGGCTTGAGTGTCACTTGCAACAGGCTGATTTTACCCGTGCCGGTTTGACTCAATGTGCCTGGCTCAATGCCCACGCCACTGCAGTTGTGTTTGATCAAGCCCGACTTAATCGGTTTCTGGTTAGCGGTGAATCAGTATTGAATCAGGCCAGCTTTAAACATTGTGAGGGTAATCAGACGGGTTGGCGGTATTCGGATTTGTCCGATGCCTGTTTTGATAACTGTTACTTCAGGGAGTCAGATTTTGGGATGACCGAATTGCGGCGTTGCAGTTTTCGGTCGGCTTTTTTACAGCGTTGTCTGCTCATGAGTGCTGATGCTTCAGAATCCGATTTTACCGATAGCAACTGGTATCAGAGCCTGGCGCGCAAGATGATCCTGCAACGGGCCACCATGCAGGGGGTGCAATTGCATGGGGTGGAGCTGGCCGGTGTTGACTGGCAGGACTGTCATATTCGCGATTGTGAACCGGCCATCAAGAGGAAAGCCGCATGAACCGGCAACAGTTTCTTAATCAGGTTGAAAGTGCTCAGCCATTTAATAAACAGACATTCCAGCAGTTTAATTTTTCTACCATAGTGCTGAGAAACCTGGTGTTTTCAAACTGTGTGTTTGATGCCTGTCATTTTGCCCAGGCAACCTTCAGCTATTGCGTGTTTTCTGATTGCACACTCATCAATGCCGAGTTTCAGGATGCCATGCTGGAAGGCTGTCAGTTTGTCAATTGCCGTATGGCTGCCAGCCGTTTTGATCATCATCCACAGCTCGATGGTTGCAGTTGGGTTTCGTGTAATCTCAGTCAGGCAAACTTTACCGATACCCGGCTCACGCATTGTCAGTTCATGGATTGCAACATGAGTACCTGTCAGCTGGCCGGCGTCTATGCAGACAGTTGTGTTTGGAGTCAGTGCACATTGCAACACGCCAGCTGGCGGCATGCGCGTCTGCATAACATCGCCTGTCTGGAAACCGATCTGTCCACGGTGGATATGACGGCTCTGGTCGTCACTCAGGGGATGTTTCCCAAATGCTGTCTTAGTGATCAGAACCTTACCGGTATCAGCCTGCGTCGCTGTTCATTTACTGATTGTCGTTTTGAGCGGGTGGATTTCAGCCAGGCACTACTCGATGAAAGCAGTTTTGCCAAAGCGCGATTACTGAGGTGCAGATTCGATCAGGTCAGCGCCCACAATACGCTGTTTTTGCAGGCCCAACTGAGCGAATGCCAATGGCACGAGGCTAGCCTCGAAAACACCATCTGGCAGCTGGCGCAGTTGCAGTACTGTGAATTTTACGGCAGTCGGCTGGAGAAAAGTTATTGGCGTGAGGCACAGTTGCAGAATTGCGATTTTGCCCGAGTGGACTTTTTGCTGGCGGATCTGAGTTATGTCACTGCGATCGATTGTCGTTTCAAACGCGCGGATTTTTGCCGTGCCAGTCTGCACTGTGCCGATATCAGTCGTGCCCAGTTGCGCGGTGCCCGGTTACGCCGGGCCTTCACTACCCATTCATCCAAAGCCGCTGCCGAAGCAGCGGTCCGGCAACGGGAGCAAGCCGCATGAACCCAAACATCCATCCATTTCCAACCTCGACGACTCAGGCCTATCTGCTGACTGCCAGAGTGACCGAGATAAATCATACCTCCATTCGGCTCAATAATGGCATGACGGCCTCTCTGGCGCTTTCATGTCTGATAGAGCCGATGATTGATGACCTGGTACTGGTCTGCCATGCCGGTGAATCCGGTTGTCAGGTGATTCAGATTCTGGCCCGCTCCAATACCGGAGAAGTGCATCTGCGTTTGCCGCAGGGACAGGCGCTGAATATTCAAGCCGAACAGATCAGCCTTATCAGTCGCCGTAAAACAGTCATTGGCTCCGCTGGTGAACTTGAATTCAATGCCTTACAGAGTCTGAAAATCAATGCCTCTCAGGTACTTATGAGCGTGGCGGGGACACTGGTGCAGACCGCAAAAACCGCGATCGGCCAATTTGGTGACCTGAGTCTGAGCGCTTCGCACTTGTTACGGTTGCAGGCATTGCGGCAACTGATTACGGCCAAAAAAGAGATCAAAGTTGACAGTGACATTATTCATATGGGGTAAGCCATGTTCGCAACGACACAATTGATTGCTATGAGTTTTGCGTTTCCGGATGTCTGCAAGGTTATCGTTGGTGTGGCCGTTATCATGCTGCCATTTCCGAATATGGCGATGGCCAGCATGCATATTCCCAATGTCTACAACCACTACATCGGCGGAGGCATGGTTCATAATCTGCTGACGTTCGGCACCATCAGCAACGGTGATGAAGCTGGCGTTGCCATGGGGGTGGTTTCCAACGTCATCATTGGTCCGGATCAGTATCTTCTGGGCAGCTTCAAGGTTTTTCATGGTGTTTCTCCGGCATCACGACAGACCAGCATGACAACCAACAACTCTTACAACATAGTGGGTATGGTGCTGGTACCCAGTATCAATACCGTAATTCTGTTGGGGTAACCATATGATGGGCAAATATCTGCTGCTGTGGATCATGGTCTTGAGTGTTCCGGCCTGTTCGGTATTTTCCGGTCGTGCCGGTGTGAATGGGTATGAGGTGGTGAGCCAGCCGAAGGCCAATCAGGATACCGCGACCGCGCTGGATATCGTGCTTATTTACCGCAAAGAACTACTGGCGCAGTTGCCTGATAATGCTCCGCAATGGTTTTTGAATCGTGCGGTGATTGAAGGCAAATTCGATACTCAAATGGATGTGGTGTCCATTGAAATTCCGCCCGGTGATCTGATTCCCAGGACCAAACTGAAAGGAAAGCAAAAAAAAGCCAAAGCAGTACTGCTTTATGCCAACTATCTGAATGTGGCCGCTCAACAGCCCATTAATGTCAGCGCATTTACGATACCGCAGATCGTTCTGCAACCGGACAAGATTCAGGTGATTGAAACCGGCACCAGCCTTTTCAGGAGGTTATTTAAAAAATGACCATTTCAGTACTGCAACAGAATCCGCTGCTTTGGCATGAAGGTATGCTGTTGGCACCACAACATTTTCAACAAAACGATATCTACTGGCAGCATCAGCTGTGTCAGGCCATTGCTCAGGTTCAGCCCTACTATTGGGGAGTGATATCCATGGATCTCAATCAGGCGCTGGTTGATAAGGGGTTGGTAGAGATCAGTAATCTGCATGCCGTTATGACGGATGGCAGTCACATTATCGTGAACGAGGAAACCGTACCGAGTGCGCTGAGCTGTAATCTGGATGACAGTCAGGCGTTAAAGAACAACAAGCCCACGGGTATCTATCTGTGTGTGCCGTATCGTCTGGAAGGCGCAGCCAGTTCCCAGGGGATGGTGCAGCGGTTTATCCAGATGGATGGTGGTGAAGTGGTGGATGAGGCCTCCGGGCAGGGGCGGGTACCTGTAATTCGTATGCGTCCTAACATCCGTCTCAGCTTTGAGAAGCTCAGCAACCATTATTGTCTGTTGTTGATGGTGGTTCGTAAGGGCATCGATAAGAAGAAGTACGGCATTACCGGTTATCATCCACCGCTGCTGCATCTGTGCGGTGCTGATTTTCAGCAGCAACGCTCACTGCGTTATTGTGTGCGTCAACTGGCGGCCATAATACGGGAAAAAGCTGGACAGCTGTCGCGTACAAACAGCCACAGCCGACAGTTTTTGTACGCGCTGACTTCTTCTCTGCCACCGCTGGAAGTACTGGTTCAGGCACCCGGAACCCATCCGTTTGCCCTGTACCAGGCTCTGGCCCAGTTGCTGGGACATGCATCCGCTCTGACAGAGTCTCCCATTCCACCGCAGATTGCCGCCTATGACCATGATAATCCCGCTAAATGTTTTTTTCCGTTATTGAGTTTGCTGCGACAACTGATTGCCGATATCGTCATTAAATTCCGTTATAAGGAATTCACCTACCTTCGTGAACAAACCTTTGAGCTGCAAATCAAATCAGATTGGCTGCAGGAAGAACTGGTTATTGAAGTGGTGCCGGGCAGCGGACAGACCTTTGCTGATATTGAACAATGGCTCGATAAAGCACGCATCGGTTCGGTGCCGGTTTTGTCCGCTCTGAAAGACCGTCGTTCCCCGGGAGCCAGAGCCGAACGTTTATCTGATACCGAACGCTTCCACTACAACCAGAGCGGTAGTGCGATGATGTTTCGCATTTACAACCGGACCCTGCAGATCGATCAGAAAGATATTCATGTGCTTCAGCCGGATCAACCCCTACAGATTATTGGTGAGTCTCACGGTGCTACGCCGGCGGCAATTATTTTGTATGTGCGTAATCACATCGGGAGTAGAGGATGAATTTTCAGGATAAAGAATTCGAACTACTGGATCGTTTTCTGGATGCTTATGAGGCCATCACCGGTATCCGGATGACATTGCTGCAACAGGAGGATTACGACCCGGACACTTCCGCCCTTGGTGTCTGTCAAAACTTGAAGCTGGAAATCGATAGTGCACTGCAGAGCCAGGATAACGACGAAAATCTGCTTGTCGCGTTGCAACGCGTTCGCTATGCGCTGGTAGCACTGGTGGATGAACAATTGATTTGTACCACCGATTGGGCTGGCAAAAACAGCTGGGTGAACAATCTTCTGGAGGAGCATGTTTACAGTACCTCTCTGGCAGGTTGGGAACTGTTCCGGGACATAGACCGATTGATAAAAAGGGATTCGGGCTTGCCCTACAGAGCCGTGTTGGCGCTGATTTACCTGATGGTTTTGCAGCTTGGTTTTCGTGGTGAGCTGCGTGATGAAGAGGAGCGGTTACAACCTTATTTTGACAAACTCCAGGACCTGGTTGATGGCCAGACCGATGGTGTACCACCGGCGGTTCTGGAGCAGGCCTTTGAACAGGCTTATCTACAAAACATTGAACCCGGAAGCCAGCAGCGGTTGGCGCCATTGAGTCGCTGGATAACCCGCATTGTGCTGTTGACCGGTGTTTATCTGTTGGCATCCCTGGCGGTCTGGCTCGGGCTGTTGAATGACTTCAGAAGTCTGACCGAGGTATAACGATGACGCTGATGTTTTATCTGCTCGCCGCGCTGGCTCTGGTATTGCTGTTAATCCTGATCAGAGTGGTATTTCGTGCCCGTTTGCCCCAGTTGCCGTTGAAATGGCCTAAGCGTCTGAACATTCGTGCCGGTATACGGCGTTGGGATGGTCTTAAAAGTCTGCTGAGGCAATTGCGCACCCACTCGAATGCCCGTTATGGCATTCCATGGATCATGGTGATCGGCGAACCTGGCAGTGGCAAAAAAGATGTCGTCAAGGCCATGGTCAAAGGTCAGAAAGTGCGATTGCTGGAGCGTGACATCGGACGCTCGTTCAAATCCCAATCGGTTAATCTGCACGACCAGGGCATCTTGCTTGACCTCGAACTCAGCGATAAACAGAGCTGGCAGGATGCTTTGATTGAGCTGAACAACTGGCGTCCGGAACGACCGATCGATTCCCTCGTACTGATGATTTCCGCGACCACCCTGTTGGAAGCTGAGCCGGCCCGACTCCAGACTCTTGCCAGACGCATGTATACACAGTTGTGGTCATTACAAAAACATTTGGAGTTTATTACCCCTATTTACCTGCTGATCACCCAGACAGAAGAGGTGCCGGGCTTTGCCAGTTTCTGGTCTGCCCAGACCCGTTATCATGATCAGATGTTTGGCTGGTCCAGCCCGGATTCCGAAGAAGCGCGTTTCTTACCGGCCTGGATCGATACCGCGTTTGATGAACTACAACAGCAGCTATACCAGTTGCAAAGTCAGTTTATTGCTCACGGTTGTCAGGTGGGAGATGCCGATGGGTTTGTGTTGTTTCCCAAACACTTTGATCAGTTGCGTCGTAACCTCAAAACTCTGTCCGCCATTTTATTTCATGAAACGGTTTATAAAACCGGTGCCACTGTTCGTGGCCTTTATTTCTGCGGCCGTATTGATCACAACTCACCACCGATTTTCCTGACCGAACTGATCAGCCGCAAAATCTACCCGGAACGCAATATTGGCCGCCCCATCCGTCAGGCAAAGTTTTCACGCAATCAACTGATCCGGCGTATCCAGAAAGTCACACTGGCGGGTTTTGCCATGTTGTTTTTGTCTCTGCTGGGCACCAGCTGGGTTCTCAAGCAAAACATGTGGACGCAGACTCAGGCGTTGCGGCATATCAACCAGATCGTCGATCCTCACAGCGATCAGATGGCATCATCGTCAACGGGGGAATGTCTGTCAGCGGATCAGTTTTTCAGTCTGGTGCGGTTCATTGGTGAGATTCGCGCATCTGATTGGTACTGGAATATTCCGTATTCCTATCCCATTTTCAACACCAGCAGTAGTCCGGCCAAATTGTCTGCCGGATATGTGGCCAACGGCGCGATTGAAAAAGTCATCATGCCAGCCATCAAATGTCAGCTCGAACACCGCATCGCTGAAATCAGCAGTAATCTACCTCAGACACTGACGATGCCTCCCCAGCAAGCCGAACAGCAATGGTCTGATATGGTGGACCAGTTGACTGGTTTTGCCGTGCAAAAAAGTAACTTTGAATTATTATCCCGACCGGTTGCACAGGCAGAGGGATTACGGAAGCGCGCAGTGAAGAACAAGGCGCAGACACTGAATGATCAGATTGGTATGAAAACTGTCAGTGCGTTTGATGCATTGGTGAAGTACATTTATGACCGTTCTCTGGAAAGCCGCTATCTGTCTTCCGAGTGGGCGCTCTATCACGCGCTCCTTGAGGTTGATTATCGTGATAATCAGTTGGTCATGCCCAGAATCATCACTGAACATTTACCTCAGTTGTTGGCTCAGCGTACTGAAGAACTGGTAACCCTGCATATCAATATGAGCGCCGCAGGTGTCACGGTACTGGCCGGTCTTGCCAGCGAACAGGCTGCCAGAAAAGAAGTGCGCGCTTTCCGCCGCTGGCACGACTACATTTTCTCAACCTGGCTGGGAGGAAATGATCAGGATAACCATTGCCTCGATCTGCAACTGAAGTTACAGACACTGATCAGGGAATGGCCACAGCTGGACAGCGCCGCGCTGGAACCCTCTTTTTCCACTCAGAATTGCTATCGGCCAATACAGGGTAAACTGCTACAGGTGGTCTGGAATGGTGATCCTATCATCAAACTGAAAGGCAACCGGCAGGTCGTTGCCTGGAGCGATCATTTCCGCTTTGAGCTTGAAGCGTTGAAAAGCCTGTCTGAGAAAAAATTCATGATGGTTGAAACCCGTCGCAACTTTAACTGCTCCGACAAGCTACTCAGCAGCTGGAATGATCAACCGGTCAAATCCGCACTTGTCTATCTCAGTGAGTATCAGAGTTTTCTGCAACAACAACAGGCGCTGGCCAGTACCGCAGGTCTGACCGATATCGATCCCCTGTATGTCAAAGTAGGTCATAAACAAATTCAACGGCTGATGGATACGTTGGTGGACCAGGCCCTGCCCGACGCAGATAAATTCCTGTTACAGCAACAGGAACTGGCACCACAGAGTTATGCGTTTAACCGTGCGGTGGATAATCTGATTCTGGTGCGTTCGCTGTATTATCAATTGATCGACAACGATGAACACGTTGCCTGGATTAGTTGTGTCGATGACTATGCCGATCAGCGCCTGACGGTACTCAAAAGTCTCGCTCGGGAAACCTTTCAGCTCAGCGCGGGGCAGGGGGCTCAGGAACGGTTGTTTCCCAGCTTGAAAGATGCCCCGACCACGGCCTCCTATTTTCAGTCTGAACTCAGCCGGGTGCAATGGCTCAGTGATCTGGCCTCTCCATACAGCGCGTGGTTTGGCGCGACAGTGTCCGATTCCGGAGATGATCCCAGACGTTTTTGGTACAGCACCATAGATGAATTGAACCGGCTGGTGGCGTTGAAGGATAAAACCGGCCAGGCGCAGCAGCTGGATGATTTCCTGAATCAGGTTGCGTTACCGTTGGACTATGAGCACTGCCACTCAACCTTGGCAGAACAAGCATCGGATACTGCCGAAGTTAATTTATTTGCGGCCCGTCAGGTGGGCCTGGTCCGGCAGGCCAAAGCGCAGTGTCAGAGCCATATTGAAGCCGGCAGTCAGAGTGTTTATCTGGCTTTGAAAGAGCAGTTCAATCGTACCCTGGCCGGATATTTTCCGTTTTCGGATGCCAGCGCGGTCGATGCTGACCCGATCGACGTCGAAGCATTTTTCAGCCGTTATCAAATCGAACGTGATGGATTGCTGACCTGGGCCGACAGCCAGAACAATGTGCAGGTACGTGAATTTCTGAGCGATATCGATCAGGTGGCAACCATGATGAACCATTTGTTGGTGGATGGTCAGATCAAACCGCTTAATCTGCAGTTGTCGTTCCGTTATGCAGCGGCACGCAGCCCTGGTAGTGAGCAGATTGTACGTTGGCAGTTCAGTAATGGTTCCGAACAGATTTTCTATCCCAATGGTGGTAGCGAACTCGCCTGGTTGTCCGGCGAACCCTTGCAGTTTACCGCACGCTGGGCGGAACGTTCACCGGTGCAGCCACAGTTCGACAGCCATCAGACTGACCTGACGGTCAGTGGTCGTAGCGCCAGTTTTCGCCAGGAAGGTAACTGGGCGCTGATCCGTTTTGTTCGTCAGTACCTGGACAGCAGTTCACCGGTCAGTAGTCGCCTGGCGTTAAGTTTTTCAGTGCCTGTAAAAGCCACAGACGACACTCAAACCAGTGATTTGCAAAACAGCATATTGCGTTTAAGCATGGCATTTCAGGTTCAGGATATTGGCAAACAAACCTGGATTCCACTGAGCTGGCCGGCGGTTTTTCCGAGCCGGGCGCCGGCCATTTAGGAGGTTAGCATGGACACTATGCAGTTGTCTGAACAACTGGAACAACAGACCGGCGTGACGCTGGCCGCGTTGCTCAAAGCCGTTAGCGACGAACAACCGGCCGGTGTCAATGTACGTGGCAACGGTGTGTTCAATGCCATTCAACTGGCTCGTCAGGCAGACGATCCGACGTTACCGATGGGCCAGTGGGAACATGACCTGAAACAAGCTGACTGGCATCAGGTGGTGGAAATCGCCACTGTGGCCCTGCAACAAAAATCCAAGGATCTGCAACTGGCCATGTGGTTGTTGGAAGCGCAGATTTATCGTTGGGGGTTTGAAGGGATTGCGCCGTCGATATTTTTGATCCAGCAATTGTGTGAGAAGTTCTGGCCGGATCTGTTTCCCAAAATCGTTAATGAAGATCTGGAATACCGGATCAATATCTTTCGCTGGGCCAACGAAAAGTTGCCCACGGCCATCAAGCTGATCCCACTGACTCAAAACAACCGCAAGGATTATTGCTGGTCAGACTGGGAAGTGGCGCATCGCAACGAACACATCAAGGCCCAGCTCGGCAAAGAAGCCACTATCGAAGGCCCGATGATCAGCGATATACACACGGCTCTGGCGGCTACCCCAAGTGGCTTTCTGCAATATCAGCATCAGTTGTTGGAAGCGGCACTGGCATCCTTTGACCAATTGAGCATGACCCTGGCGGGTTTGTGTGGCGATGAAGCACCGTCCCTGTCCGGCTTAACCGGTTTGCTGGCGAATATCCAACAGCTTACCGACAGTGAACTGCGCAAGCGCGGTTATCGTTTGCAGGATAACGATAACGGTGAAGAAGATGCTGCCGATGACGCAGCGGAGCCCCCTGCCAATCTCGGCGGTGGTGGCGGCTCAGGTGGACAGGGTGGTGATGGTTATGGCCGGGCGGAAGCATATCAACAGCTCGCGGCGATTGCTGATTACCTGAGCCATGTGGAGCCCCACAGCCCGGTGCCGGCGTTGCTAAGGCGCGCAGTGGAGTGGGGCAATATGAGCACCGGTGAGTTGTATCATCAGCTGTTTATTCAGTGTCAGGGGCAGCTGAATATTTTTGAGTTGCTGGGAATTGCTGAAGGGGAATCGCGATGAGGTTGACGGTTCCAGCAATCCCAATGACAGCCTCTTCGGAGGTGAATAATGTCTGATACAGGAAGTAAGTCTCAGCCATTACGGCCACCTCCAAGGGGAGATGTACAACAACTTTCTGCGACAGGGCAACGATGGCAGGATCTGACGGCGGCAACGTTTAAATCTCACGCTACCGCAGTCACCAGTCACTACCTCAGACCCCATCCATCTGGTAAGCCAGGTAACTTCAATATTGGTTGGATGACCAGCTTTCATGCTCATGGCAATTTTGGTCATGCGTTCAATGAACAGTCGGGACCCAATCCGAATATTTCCACTCAAGGAGAAGATCAGGGGGCATTCAAACACGACAAACTGATCAATGCTTCTGGCCCAAACTGGGCACAAAATACTATGCGTGTTGTTAAGGGCACGTCGTCCCTTAATAAAACCTTGGAAGGCACGGAAAGTCAGGCCCAGGGTGCCGTTTTGCTAGGCCATGAAATAGGTATCTCAGAGGTGGGTCGAGGTGGGGAAGGGGCATTGTTGAATGCCATGAGTGCCATGTATCTGGCAAAGCACGGGCGTATGACGGCAGATCAGTTTCTGGACCCCAAAGTGGGGTTCGCGGGTGCCGGGAAAGGCGGAGCCGAACGATTACGCCAGATTGATACCCTTGATAAAGCATTTCATCTCGACAGCCTGAGAACACATTTCGATGAAGTGGCATCCCAGAAACCGAAATGGCAAGACAAAAGTTTCGACGACTGGATCACCCACAAGCGCAGTAAGTGGGTACAAAAATATTGAGGGAGTCTCTGAAAAATAGGCCATTTTTCAAAGGTTCCTGAGAATTGTCATTGGTCGAGTGGTTATTGAGGCCGGACGAACATGATTGAGGAGAGAGACTATGAATGCTGCTGTAGAGGCCCCGCGGTCACAATTGTCATCCGTTCAATTGCCGGATTTATCCCGTGCATCCCGAAGGATTGAACAAGAGGCTCACGAATGGTTGTCGCGCTTATGTGTTCGATATCCTCTGGTGTCGCCTGCACGGCGTTTTCAAACCATGCTGAGCCTGAGGGAGTACTGGCAGGATTATGGTCGGGTTCTGAATCATGAGCAGTACCTGCAGCTGGCCGACATGGCGGAATATTTCTGCGACTGGGCATTGTTGTCTCAAGTGAGCCAGGCTGCTTTGTCTTATGCTAATAAATATCACGATATGTTTTTGCAGCAATATATTCGTGCCTGCTGGCTCGCAACCGATTATCAACAGGTACGCGATAAATGTGTGCGTGAGCTGTTAGCCAATCCTGACCGTCATTGGGGCGAACAAATGCTCCAGACTTTACATCAGCATATGCATTTCAGTTTGGAAATGTGTCTAGGTGGTTACGAATCGCTCGAATATGAGCAGCTGTTGCTGGAACCTTTGCATGAACAGCATGCTGAGAGTTTTTTATGGCAATACCTCGACAGCGATATTCCACAACGTTGTTGTTTGCCAGATATACGTAACCTGGAACACTGGTATCAGTGGTATGACCGACAACTGCAGCCTAATGTCCGTACTTTCGCAGTACTGCATCGTACCTGGGGATTTATCGGTGTTGTTAGCCTGACGCAATACCGCGATATCGGCTTTTTTTATTATTGGATAGGACCGGATTTTCAGGGTAACGGATTTGGCCCGATGGCAGTCAATATGTTGCTCGCTCATGCGCAAAAGCACGCCGGCTTAAGGTGCTGCTATGCCAAAGTATTTGACGACAATCGCGCCTCAATTTCGGCCTTGAACAAGCTCGCTTTTCAGCCTTTGCCATTTCGGCCGCAACCACCATTCGCGGCTGAAATGCTGTTTTATCTTGGTCCGGCGCAAGGTGAGTTGGCGTTACGGGCTGAGTTAAGCGAGTTACTGCGAATTATGGATTCAGAAATAGTGTTATAAATCTGTCAGCGGGAAAAATAGCAGCATGAGTTCATCAACACGCAAAGCAAGTGTGACATTTACCGGCGCAGTTTCTGAGGATGTGAAGCGTGCGACGAATGCGGTCAGTACTGGTATGGGTAATGTGTTTCCGGATGGTCACCATAAAATTAAAATTCGACAAAAAGCCATTCAGGGCAGTTATGCCGAGTCCAGTCAAATCGGCCATCACGAGTCGATAGCGGTGGATGTGAATCAACATACCGGCAATATCGATACCAAGCGTGGAAAGCTGGCCGCCACTCTGGTTCATGAAATGTCATTGCACGCATTGCCGGATTTGACCAATAAAAGTCTAAGCCAACCGGAGACGTCCGCCGATCATGATCATGAACAGATGTATCGCAGCACGGGCCGGGCCGCCTATTTACAGCATAGCCGAAGCACGTTTAATCAATTGCAAAATCCTGCTCAGAGAACCGCATTTGCCAATGAATGGCTTAAGGACCAGAACACTCATATCAGTGATGAAAGCAATCCGACTGTGAAAGCGGAGGCGCAGCAATGGGCGCAGCAACGACGTAACTCCATGGTGGATGCACTGACCCATCCACAGGAGCACCCGTGGGCGCCGCAGCCGCCGGTCAATATTATGGATGAGCTGATGAGTGCACCCGTGCCATCTCAGCATCTGCCCCTCGATGATATTTTTGCTCCACCGCTACAGCCACAGCCGTTGCAAGCTCAACCACAACCGGTGCTACCTTCTGTTCAACCACAACCTCAACAGAGTCCATCCAGTACGGCACCTCAGCAAAACAGCTATCAGGACCCTTTTGCTCATTTAATGCAGGGAAGCGGGCTGAATCCCAGTCACCAGCTTGTTCCAAACCAGCAGCTACGCAGTCAGTCAAATCAGTCGTCATCCCATGGTAACGATTTTGCTGATCTGGTGGCGATGCAGAAGGCAAGTATGTCGAGAAAACAACAGAATTAAGTTTCTGAGGATAACTTATCAGGAGGGCTTTATGTCTAAAGATGATTCTGGAGTACACCGAAGAACCAGGAAAACTGAATTCAGTCAGGTTGTGAATGAACATGCTCAACCTTCTTCACGGCGTAGAAATTCCATGCCATTGCCTCCCCAACATGGCGGCAGAGTGCTGCCGATGCTGCGGCCATACGAGCCACGGGTGCGTGGTGGAAATTATTGGTACCACGTCACCACGCCCGCCAATTTTGAGTTAATTCAGCAAAGTGGCGGTTTGATTCCCAGGAACCTGCAACCCCGGCGGGGTATGGGCCTGGATGAGTCAACCGGTCGTAATCACCAGTCCGATTGGGGACATGAAATCAAGGATCTCGCTGACCGGCTTTCAGCCGCCCGACTGGATCAACAGCTTGATTTTTTAGGTGATAAACCTCCGGAACTGCATCAGATGATTCAGCGCAATCTGCAACAGAATTTGCAACGCACGGCGCATGAGGGACTGAATCCGGAAAACCTCTACATGAGTTCCGATATCGGCAGTTCTCAGGATTATCTGGCCAGTCAGTCCTTTATGGATGAAGGGGCGCATATCATCAGAGTGCCGAGAGCAGGAACTGGCGGATTTGTCCGCGACGTACAGGGTAAGGATCAGGACTACAGATCACTGGGCAGAGTTATTTCTTCGCGACATATGGAACATGTTGAACTGTCCCCTGAACAGGTACGTGATTTATACGACAAACCATCCGATGAGTTTTCCGCCCAGCTCAACTGGAAGCGTGTGGCAAAGCCAAAAGCGAAAGCTGTTCCATTTACCTGGCGCTCGGGTGGTTGTTCAACTGAGGAGCGTATGAACCATGGCTATGGGCCTGGCCGTGGACCCGGGCCGGGCGGTGTAGGTGGTGGCAGTGGTATAAAAACCTAAGGAGCCTCTGAAAAATGGCTTATTTTCGCGCAGGACGTTGTCAGCCCCAGTCTCTCATCTCATTTACGCCAGTAAACTGCGGTGTTGCGAGTGGTGCTTCCTCGCCTGCATCAACACTATTCCTATTTTTCAGAGGCCCCCTGACCCGGAAAAATCCGCAAAGATCGAAGGTTGTGGGGAGTCAGCCATACTACCGGAACGGAAATTATGAGCACTCCTTTTAACTGTTTTGGTGGTAACTGTTTGTCTGATGGTTTGCTCGGGCGTAGCGGTACCACGGTGCAAAGAGACAGCACCACTGTTTTCTGGTGGGGTAGGGACTGACAAGGCATATCACCAGAACCGATAAAATATCATTTTATGGAGCGCAGAATGGGCAGATCAGTTTCAAAGCAACAGACATCATCTGTGCCTAAAGTCAAAAAAACTATTCACAAGGCCCGAAAAAGTCCGAGGCCAAGAACACAGTTGCAGCCTTTATCCAGCGCACCCAGAACGTCGTCGCGACTGCAGAAAAAGCGGCAGCGGGAAATGGATAACTTGAGCGCACAGGCAGGAACGATACCTTCCGGACATTCAAACGTTGATGTTACACCTTCATTCATGCGGCCGCTGGACCCTGGCGCCGATGGCCGTGGTTATGTATCGAGTCAGGCCCGCAGCGAAATTCGGAAACGTGTTAAACAGAGCGAGGTCACGGTGAGTTCTCTATCCGACGCACGTTTGCCCACAGAACTTGCCACCATGTATCAACGCGCTCAAAACAGTTCATCCGGCACTTTTCAAGTGACCAACAGAGGTCGTAAGGATGGCTTTCGCAGTGGTCGCGACCTGACCATTACAGTGAATCAGGGCAAAAATTCATTTACCCGCACACCCTCGGATACACCGCGACCACGCAGCCCCCATCCCAGGGATACTGGAGAAGAACTGCCAGGCTCCCGTTATGAACAGGCCCACCAGGACCCTTTTCAGTTTACCGGTTTGCCTGGCCATACGGTGCATGCACCGACTCAGGGAAATCAGGTGGTGGATACGTTTCATGAACAACAGGCATCGAAAAAGACCGGAGGTTTTGTATTCCGTCACGACACCTATGAAGCCAGCACGCTGTTCTCGGCTCAGCCGACATCAAAGGGCGGATGGCAGGTTCTGCAGAGTTCTTATAAACGTCGCAACGTCGCCAGTAAGACGACCTCGAATCATTAACACAACAACATGAACATATAGTTGGGGGATGACAGAATACGACTAGTTAAATTCATCGTGCACTGCGTGCCGTTTCGCGTCAGCACATCCGGCATAAAGGTACTGATCTTTCAATGGCAATAAATAAAAAACGCCTTTATAACCTCAGGCGACCAAAGAACCGACCTGAGCTCCAGTCTATGGCCGGAATAATGAACTGAAAATACGATACTTGTCTGATTGGTTAAGTATCATGGATATTCTATAAAGCCATGAATTCAGTGGCCTGCAGGCGACCGACTTTTCTGGATACTGCGTCTCCAGACCGGATATCCAGCGAGTGAAATTGACAGAAATGGGCGGTTTGCCTATGTTGACGGGATTTGATGAGCCTGAGTGAGTTTGGCGGCTCAGGAAAAAGCCTCTTCTGGATATTTTGTCAGTGGATGTAGAATAATGTTAGTTCAATAGAAATAGTCGCAATGATCCAATTGCAGTATTGGAAAGAGATATATCAGTTAAAGGTTCACATAGCCTTTATAGAGCTCTTGCTCGAGCGTTCAGAAAGAGTTGATCGCGGCCTTAAGATCTTCTTGGCTATTGCGTCGAGCTCTAGCATCGGCGCTTGGGTAATCTGGACCCATCTTTCTTGGGTTTGGGGGGCAATAATTGCTGGCTCTCAAGTCGTCAACGCTATTATTCAGTACCTGCCGTATAAGAACAGAATTAAGGCCTATTCGTCGCTCCTCAATGAGCTTGAGGAAATAATGATTCAAGGTGAATTTAAATGGCATGCTATAGCAGATGGGCGGATGATGGAAAGCGAGATAAATAAGGCAAGATTTGATATTCGTTCAAGTAAGCAAAAGGCATTGAAGAAGAACATTCGCACGACAATACCCACTGACAACAAACTTCAGGGTATAGCTGAAGATTCAGCAATGTCTTACTTTAATACCTTTTACCCAGCATAGGAAAACCATATGACAAACGGCAATGGCAATAATAGTAATTCCAACGGGAACGAAAACAAAACACTCCGTGTTAATGATGAAAAAGGTCTACAGCCGCCAAAGAATGTACCAGAAATGCCTAAGGTAAAAGCGCCTGCGGCAGAGAAAAAGAACTAACAATGCCAAGCAAAGCGATGGCTTTTTCGTTGCGGCTTCGCCTTCACTACAAAGCCGCGTGTGTTGGCGGCGTTAAATGCTAAGGAAGCTATGAGTATTACACTAAGATCAATCGGAATAATTGGAATACTAGTTTTTGGTGTTCTTTTTGCAATTACCTTTGTGTCTCCTCATGTGATTGAAGATTCAGCAAAAGGGTTTGTGAAGTATCAGATAGAGAAGGAAATTGAGGAAAAGCAGCAGGCTATAATGGATTCCAGCGTTGCGAGTAAAGCGCTTTCTATTGCCAAAACTCTTGGGGTTGAGTCCGAGAAAATTCAAGAAGATTTAGATAATAACCTGCCAGAAAAGATTGCAAGTGTCGTTGCTGCGATGTGTGGCTATGATTGCGAACGTAAGAAAGTATTGGCTCAGTCAATTACGTCCGGTTACATGGATCGGTTAAAAAGCATTAGTGTTGCTCAAAATACGCTAGGCTCCTTAATAAAAGGGAAATACATAGAAATTGTGGGCAAGCTAAAATTTGATCTTCGGATATTTCTAGGGTCAAATTTTACTATGTTTCTTATTCTGTTGGCCGTATCTTTCGTGAAGCCCAAGGCCATGGTGCATTTATTCTTGCCCGGACTGCTTTTGCTTACGGCAACAATAATATCCTCAGGCATCTACATATATGGCCAAGATTGGTTTTATACCATTTTGTACAATGACTATATGGGGTTTGGGTATTTGGGCTACCTCTCAATTATATTTGCTGCATTAATGGATATAGCTCTAAATAAAGCTCGAATTACTACAGAGATAATAAACGGCATAGCTAATGCGTTAGGTTCCGCGCTATCGGTAGTAGCGTGCTAGACGCATTTGACAAAGCTATCTAGCGGACTCCATTTCCGTCGCTTGGTTTTTGTGCATGAATAGCACAAAAATCCAATAAACTACAATTCGCCGGTAATAGCGGCGTTAGAATTGTTTCCTCACTTTGTAAGTGAGCATTCTGTGGCACCGACAAATCCGGTACAGTGCAATAGTAAAATCAGATGGCATTCAATTTCGTAGTTGGGTGCCAGGTAATCAGGAATTGGCTCAGTCCAGTGGCAATTGTGATTTGAATTTCAGCAGTTTCCCGGTCATGCCAATTCCAATAATGCAAAGCTGCGCTCCGGTTTGTCCCAGAGCAAGGCGTTCAGGCTGTAGGAAAACCTCAGCGCATTTGGAAGGTCGTATTTTGATCAATTTTAGAGGGTGTGAAAATCTCAGAGTTTTTCTACAGCCTCGTTATGTGTCTACGATGATTAAAACACTATTTACGTTTTGGTGAGGACGTAGATAGGAAACACAATTCACCTAAAGAGAGAAATAGTATGAGTACAGGAATTGTAAAGTGGTTTAACGGAGATAAAGGGTTCGGTTTTATTACTCCGGATGATGGGGGAAAGGATTTATTTGTGCACCATTCAGAAATACAAATGGGTGGCTATAAATCACTTGATGAAGGGCAGAAAGTAGAGTTTGTTGTAGGTCAGGGTCAAAAAGGTCCGTGTGCTACAAATGTAAAAGCCTTGTAGGAGTAAGGCACATAACCAAAGTAGCCATCAGATCCACGGCTGCTGCGCTTGAACTTGTGCATGCGCTTTCGCTTATTATTGCACAAGTTCAAGTTCCTCAGCGGGACTGGTGCTACTGGCGTTATGTGTAAATAGAAACCATGGAAAATTAGTTGTAGAACAAGCAATTGTTCAAGCCCTAAATGAGCTAGAAGAATCAGGCGATATAGTTGTTGCCACAACAATGCGATCGCAAGTCGCTTCGAAAATAAATCGGGCTGTGCAAGCGGTTTCTCCAAATCTGCTAACACAGGAAGAGTTTTCGGCAATAAAGAATGCTGTAAACGTAACTTGGTCGGGTTTCCCACTAGACGACTGGGGTTTTCAAACCCATATCGGTCTTACTCGTGAGCAACTAAAAGATACTCTGGATAAAATGGGTAAAGCCGAGTGAAATACATAACAAACAAAGGCAGCGTCGCCCTGTGGGCTGGACGGCTTCGACACCGCAGCTTAGGGCGTTAGAGCCTTGCGCCAAACCTCGAAGGAGAAGCGTATGAACACGAATGAAATGCCGTGGATTCACATACCCATCCCAGAACTTGAGCACCAACTCCCTGTAAAGCCGCTTCACGATGATCCGGAGACAGGAATGACTGTGCTCAAAATGAAGTACGAAGCAGGGTTTACTAACACCTGGCACACTCATAGCTGCGCTCACGGAATGTACGTTCTTGATGGAATCCTCAACACTAGCAAGGGGCAGTTCGGGCCTGGTGAATTTGTGTGGTTCCCAGAAGGAGAGCGAATGTTCCACGGTGCTACTGATGACAATGACGCCATCTTCTTGTTCATCACCAATAAGCCTTTCGACATCCACTTCGAAGAGAAACGCACATAACATGAAGTTGCAGCGAACCAAGCAACCTGTCATCAATGTACTATCGAAAAACTGCTGCCAGACCGATTTGGCCGTTTAACCGGGCGTTCAGGTTGTAGGAAAACCTCAGCGCATTTTTCTGACCGCGCTGTACATAAAATTTCGAAGAAAGTTAAGGATGAAACTATGCAGAATTCACGTAGAAGCGCATTTGGATGGTCGTATTTTGATCCATTTTAGAGGATGTGAAAATCTCAGAATTTTTCTGCAGCCTCGTAAGGTGTAAGAAGTAGATCGATGAAGAACGAAACCATTGTGCTGATCTGTTTGATTCCTCTACTGCTTTTAGTAGCATATGGAATATATAAAAAGAATGATTGCATGTCAGAGCAAGAAGCCGAAATTACATTCAACTCAGCTCTGGACAAAGAAAGTGTCGGTGAAAATTCTGAGGCTTACAATTTATATAAGAAAATCGACGCCTATGCTTGTGAAAATTATGAGTTAAGAGCAAAAGCATTTGAAAAAGCGATTAGTTTAAAGAAAAAGGTTGGGCCTTAGATTGAAAGCACCTAACAAATTACAGCACGCAAATCGCCGCTACGCGGCTCGGACTTTCGTAAGCTTCGCTTACTCCGGCCCGTGTGCAAGGCGTTAAATATATCGATCATGAGTAAAGTAAAGAGATTTACCCTTACACTTGTTTCTTTGGTTTTTGCTTGCTTTGCAGTGTACGTGGCGCTGTTCCATTATCACGTTTATCAGATCAATAATGCTGTTAGGGAAATACCGAAATTTACGACAACACAAGTTGTGCTTTGTACTCTTGAGTCAGTTCCCTTTACCAAAATTACAGAGCATGACAAATGGTGGTGGGAAGAGGAGAAGGTTTGGATGGACGCTTCAATAGAGGTGGCTAGTAGCCTATTTACTGAGGGTGTAAGTTGCACGATCTCGCTCAAGAATGATACAACCACTGGCGAGTGGGTTTGTCTCAATTATAGTGCGGTTGGAGCGTTGTTGAGGTAACGCATTGATAAGCACATCAAGTTGTTCGCCATCCCTCACCGGGACGCTCCATATGTGAACGTTATGGCCCAATGAGATCTGAATGAATTTGAGCATATTCAACAGTCTGGATAGTTTTCTTTCTGTTAATGATCACGAATCAATGGATTGGTGTGATGGTGGAGAATATGAAGTTGCTGAAGGCTATCTTGCTGATTTTAATGAAAACGATTGGTTGCAACTGAGGGCGTGCTGGCGAGAAAAAACTGCACAATGGCAAAGCTGCCTAGTTAGTATTTTGTATCCAGCATATGGCAGAATTGCTCAGGATATCATTCTTGAAATGGCGCAATCAAAAAATCCTGAGTTAGCATTCGAAGCAATGTATTGTATTTCATTCTATTGTGGCATCAACACGAATTCAGGTGGAGAGTTCATTGATGAAAAAGTCGTGAATTCTGAATTCAAGGAATACCTAAAGAAACATGGGGATTTCTTGGCATCCATAAACTCAATAGGTAAAGCGGTTGGCAGAAAATATGAACTATTGCAACAAGTACTCGGCGGCCAGCCATAACAAGGTTGTCAAATTGACAGTCTTTCCGTCGCTCCTTTTTGCGCATAATAGCACAAACGGGCTCCTCCAAAACTGCAATTTACAACGACGTTAACCTCAGCAAGGTAGGAAATTTGAATTGCATGTTTAAATTTAAAAATTATCAAATGAAGCTTATTCAACCTAAGGATTTAGACTCCTACTACTATTTTGGTTTCAATGATATCTCAGAAGAAACAAGATACTTTACAGGTACGACAGAGCAATTCACTAAAGGGCAGATTGAGTCATATATCCTCAAAATTTCGGAGGATACAACTCGATATGATTTTCTGATTTCTGAAGGGGATGAAATAGTTGGTGAGGCGGTACTATCGGACATAAATGGAAAAAACTGTCATTTTCGAATAGCTATATTTAATAAGAGAAATTTCTCAGGTGGTATTGGATTCTCAGCAACCAAAATTCTGTTAGATTTTGCTTTTGGTGATCTTGATCTAGAGGTAGTTGAATTGGAAGTATTTCCATTCAATGAAAGGGGAATTGCTTTGTACTCTAAGCTAGGATTCAATCTGGTAGATCAAATTATCGATGATGAGGCTGAAGACCCCTATAGAGAAATACTCATCATGCGATTAAACAAAGAAAATCATGTTCACGGTTAAGTTAGTAATGTTAACAATCCATTGCAATGGACTCGGAAACAGCCTCTCGCCATTGAATAAGGGCGTTCAAGCTGTAGAATAATAAAAAAACATCGATAAAATGTGTCCATATCAGCCAGAAACTTTTCACGTCGGGTCTGTTTACGTTTCGCTTGGCCTTCCGCATCTGAAAAACTGGGTTGGGACATCATGCATTCCTCTATGGATCGATCATGGCTGGATTATCGCAGATTTTTTGTATTTTTCAGAGTTACCCTAGAATTATCAGAGCGTAATTTCCAGCCTTTTTGAAACGGGTTTTATCCATGAACCTCCGAAATTCCATTCATTACATAACACCCCAAGCAGCGGTGCGAAGCATCCGCTGCTTGGGGTGTTATGCCTCTTAACGGTTGGGATACGGATCTTTCGGGTCATCACCTTGTCCGCTCAAAATATGCCAGCAGTTTTTGACGTGAGTAGACTGATTACGCTTAGGGCATGGAGGCAAAGAAGTTTTCGACTGATTGGAGTATTCATAACCGCAGTCTCCGCACTTATAGGTGCCAGCAGAAACATCACTTCCATAGGGGACACATCGTTTTTGAACCATTTTTCTACCCTCTTTGATTTTTGAATTCCATCTCTCGATGACATTGGTACACACTTACTACTTGTGTGGCATAACGCCTGTAGCACGCGCGAGCGTCAACGAATCGCCGTGCCCGCATTTGTTAAGTCTGCCTTTATCCAGTTCGCTATTTCATTAACTGGATCGGTTCCTAACGCCGTATATCCAATAGAAAGATTATCAAGCAATTTCTTTAACTCTACACTTGCTTTTTTTTGTTCTTCAACGTTTATAGGTCTTATGTCATCTTTAACAATAGATGGATTATAAAGTTTTGTTGTCAAAAATATGTGGTTATATGTATGTGCATAATGTTTGCAGAAGCTTTCCATTGAATGTGCAAAATTCATTGCTTCATTATTATTATTAAAAAACATTCTCGTATACATTAGGATATCAAAAAGGCTTCTATCACAAAGTAAAACATCGCAATTTCGACTATTGGTCATTTCACTGGAAATCTGCCTGCCAAATAAATCCATTTGCATTTTGGGAATATTTTCGTGTGCAGCCAAAAATAAACTGGATCGGGCGACTTCTGGTGCGAGTGATACTCTAATATTGTTCTTTTTTAGCTCAGAGTAAACTGAAGACAAAATGGTGGATTTTCCGGAACCATGTGCTCCAACAATTGCTATTTTCATTTTATTCTGTCATCCTCCAAGATGTAGTCATCCTAATTGAAGAACCCTTATCTGATTTTTTTACAGGCGTAGTTCCATGAACATGGATTCTATTATTGAATATCAAAAGACTCCCTTTTTTCTGCCTGATGAATACTCTTGAGCTTTCGTTTTCATTATATATGACTTTTCCATCTTCAGATGCTTTTGCATCCGTATTTAAATAGAAATCGCCACCGAGAAAATCACTACCATATTTGGTAAGCATTAGTACGGCAACGTAGTCATTTGCTCCATAACCAACATTTCTGCCGCGGTGCGTTTCAATATATCCATCTTCACCATATTCAAAGACAGGAAAGCAAACATCGTTTATGTTTCCCGACCAGTCTAGGCCTGTTAGTCTATTTAATTGATCGATTCCATTAGAACTTATTCGCTGAGTCCTATCTGTTTTAACGTAACAATATCTCAGAGGCGACCTAGAAGACACATACACTTCATTAAATTCATCTGTACTGTCATTAAGGCCTGCACTGCTTTTTGGCAATCCGCCTTGCTCTGCATTTTTGAATTGTCGAATAATTTCATCACAACTTTCATCGTCGAGGAAGTTTTCAATATATATGTAGTCCTGACTTTTGATAGTATTACTCACGCCAACTCCTTTTTACTGACCACTAGACCTAACAGTTATCCCACATCACCAGATAAAATACCCAGCAGACGCTTTTTCCTGAGCTGCCAAACTCACTCAGTGTCCTCAATCCATATCAACATAGGCAAACAGTCGATTTCTGTCAATTTCGCACATCAAATATCAGGATACTGAGTCTTAAAAGATCGATGTTTTGTAGCATTTACTACACAAAACAGGTGTTTTTTATACATGCTGTTGATGAGCTTTATGGATATTCTGTTATGGTCTGATAACTAACCGTCAATCCCGAATGCCGTCGCCATTTTGCGGTTAACCGTTTCAATTCGTTTGGGAAATCCGTTGATGTAGTTCTTCATCATTTCGCGCAGTTGTTTATCCATTTTATTCTGGTTATTGTGCTATCGTCATGTGTTAAATAGAAAGAGTCCTCGCGCACGTTGGCGCTTGCCCAGGCTTCATCCGTTTGACATTCTCGATGAACACGATCAATACCAAAAGTGGCTATGCCACGGCAGGCACGAGGCCCCGGTTTCATGAGCAGGGCGGATAACAATTTGCGCGTCAAGAGCATGTTAGGCTTCGGTCTCTCCCTGAGTGATTTTTTCGTCCGGGAGGTACTTATCCAAACCCGTTCCAGAGCTGCATTTTGGATTGGTTGAAATATTGCTCGTCATTCGAGAACTCTAATTATTATGGAGCAGGCCTTAATAGGAACCGCGAGTTGATGCTTTGGCTACAACTCTGAAAGCCTTTCATCGTCTTCGAAAAACATTGTATTTAAAAGCTACGTGTCACTGGGGCAATTCAATTCCAGTTCATACCTTGAATAAAACCAAGCCAGCAGAGATGTGGGCTTTTTTATCGCTTGTTACAAATTAAACTTAGACAGAACACTCAGTATTCTCTCGTTATCAAATCCTCTAGCGATATCGATAAATTTCTGACCATCTTTAGTTAACAATTCAGTATTAGCATTATTCCGTAGCAGACAATCAATAGATTTTGGCTCTGGTGAAATCACCGCATACATGATTGCCGTATAACCTTCGAAATCTTGATGGTTAATGTTCGCACCATTTTCAAGGAGAATTTCAATAATCTCCGGTTGCCCTTCCGATGCAGCTTCGAACAATGCCGTAGAACCATCTTCTGGTTCAAGCTCATCAACCAATACACCTAAGGAGATCAAGTATTTCACGAGTTCTGGATGACAGCCGAAAGAACAAGCACGCATCAAGGGAGTCCAACCATTATCAAAAGCTGAAGTATCAATGAGAGTTCCGTTCGCTAAAGCTTTTGCTTTTTCTAAATCTCCTCTTTCACAGGCTTTAAGAAACTCAATTTCTATATTCATAGGTCATTCGTAACGTTTTTGTTCTCGGGTGAGTGTATAGGCTCGTGAAGGAGTCTGTATGGTTTATGACCATTGCCGCTGCTTATTTTTCTCTTCTTTCTCTAAGAAGGCAGATTCCAGATCAACATCATACCGATTTGCGATGGCACATAAATATATGAATACATCTGCTAGTTCACCGTTGATCTCTCCGATCTTAGAGTTGCGGTCTACTCCAAGTCCTTCTGCTTTTCGAACTGACTTGAAGAGTTCACCAACTTCTTCACCAAGCAACAGGCATTTATCTTTTGCGCTTTGCTCAGAGAAACCTCGTTCGACTTCTAATTCGGCGACATATTCTTGAAAATCACTTAGTCGGGCATTTTCTTTAAGTATTGGCATTTGCATCCCTTAATCCATATCGTTTGTAGCGCGGGCGAAAAACAAGTTCTGTACCCGCATTTGTTATGTGTTGCTCTCTAGTCCGGTTCCGGGTTCACTTAAAACTCGAATGAACCACCTTTCTTCCGTTTCCAGTAGATGAGCTCAGATTCGATGGTTTTCAATGTTAACGATAAAGCCTGTAATTCAACTATACCAACTATCCCGAACAGTTTTTCGTAGCTGGAAGATGCTACTCGGTATGGGCAGATAAATGTCTCATTCGCAAGTCTAAAAGGCTTTCCAATTTCAACTGCTGCTTGTTCACGTTGTCCTGAATCCGAAATATATACCAGATTTCTTGTCGCGATAACTTCTTCTATCTTTTCAATTTTAGGAATCACCAGAAACGATCCTTATACATAATGCTCAAAGTAGTGACTTTTAAGTAGATATAAATTGAGTAAAGTCGAGACATTCTTTTTTTATTATCAACACTCATTTTTATAAACTCTGGTCGTTTCGTTAATCTTGAAAATTTTCATTCCCTAGCGCCAATTTTCCACCAGTAATTTATAGCGGGTAGTTTGGTATTTTTTGGGTAGTCCTCAGTTCAAGTAAAGTTGAGGCTCTGTTTCGCGTTTATTTTTGGTAGTAAGAGGTAACTGCAGGTGATTTTGTCATGATCACATAGGTGTCGGTTTTCAAGAAAATTTCGGCTGAATCAGGTTGACTACGGAATCAATAACTACAGAGCTACCACCAGTCCGTCATTGATGGACACGAGGGGGAAGAAGAAATTAAAGTGACGTTAACCGGAGGAATGACTGGCACGCCTGTCTGGGGTGGCAGATATGTCCTTGGGCCGGGAGGCGTGCATCGGTTGTAGATCGAATCGCGCGCCCTGGCTGCCTAGGTGCATGCGTTGCTGTATGCCGGGTTCGAGTTGATGACGCGATTGTATCTGCGGCTCCATGCCACCGTTCAGGCGGGTACGAACATCGCCGGCCAGTTGATAGGATAAAATAGCCTGTGCCCGGCTCGACAGTGGCATGTCGATAGTGGCGGCGGACTGATGCCGGGGAGACCAGGGAGAGCGTCCCCATTGTTCCAGAATCCGGGCACGACGGTCACTCTCTTCAGGATAGGCTACACCGAGTACCTCACGACTACGGTCTGCCTGCTTCATGAGCGAGACCTGATGGCGGTTGTAGCGGAGACCGAGATGAAAGTTCATGGCTGAATCCTGAGCAATACTGGTAGTTTCAGTATTAACCCTTACACCGAGGTTCACAAGAATATGGCGCGCATTTTTCAAACCACCGTGATGGGAGAGGCTCATTTTCGGGTGGCCATTGTTGATCATCCCGGCCAGGCGGATCTCGCTGTTTACCGGGTGAGCAGTTGGGGTGAGGCCCATGGTGATGGGCTCTGGTACATCACCCGTCATAAGCAGGATGCCAATCTCTGGCTGTATTTTGGTTCGATCGGCATCGCCCAGTTTAAGGTCTGTTTTGTCTCTGACCGTGGTCAGGCCGGCTGGCTGACCCGCCATCACTGTCGCGCTACCTTCTCGCGATTAGGGTAACTTTGGCCCGATATAATCGTTTTATTGCCACGGGCCACTGTTTTAAGCATCGTGACCTTTTTATACTGCTTGCTGAGTTATCAATATCGGGCTGTTAAGCTCTGGAGTCTTATTCATGCCGGAAGTCGCTGTTGCTGTTGTCGTTACCCCCAAGTTCAGCCCGTTTCACTTATCGATACCGAGCATCATCTTTGGTCATGAACGTTATGCGGCTGGCCGTTTTCGCCTGCGGTTGTGTGCCGAAGTGGCAGGGCAGGTGGCATCTGACAGTGGCTTCTCCGTGTACACGGAGCATGGGCTGGAAGGGCTCGCCGATGCCGATATGATTATCGTCCCTTACTGGCCGGATCCGGATCAGTTGCCCTCACAACGGATGCAGGATGCGTTGCGGAGCGCCCATCAACGTGGGGCAATGATCGTTGGCTTATGTCTGGGCACGTATGTGTTGGCCTATAGTGGATTATTGGACGGTCATAAAGCGGCCACCCATTGGGAGTTCGAAGCGGATTTCAGTCGGCGTTTTCCAACCATTCAACTGGACACCCATGCGTTGTACGTCGAAGGTGACAATCTTGTAACCTCCGCCGGTACCGCTGCCGCCCTTGATTGTTGTCTGCATTTGGTGCGGCGCTATTACGGTTCGCAGGTGGCTAATGGAATTGCCCGCAGCATGGTCGTTCCACCCTACCGTGAAGGCGGGCAGGCGCAGTTTATTGAGCAGCCAATACCCGTTACCACCCGAGATAGTCTCATCAACGGCCTGCTTGATCATCTGCGCCGTCATCTGCAAGACCCTCATACCATCGACTCTCTGGCGGAACACGTTTGTATGAGTCGGCGGAGTTTCACTCGCCATTTTTTACGTGCCACCGGCATGAGTGTGAATGACTGGCTGAATGCCGAACGTTTACAGTTTAGCCAGCGGTTGCTGGAAACCACGAGTCACTCTATCGAAATCATCGCCGGAATGGCCGGATTCAACTCCGCGGTGACCTATCGTCAACAGTTTAAAAAACAGTTCCAGGTTTCCCCGCAGGATTGGCGCAGAACATTTCAGGGCCGGGAGTATCCTATTAACGGATAATATCTGTGCAGCTTAGAAGCTCGAGGCCTAAGGAACCTCTGAAAAATAGCCTATTTTCGCGCAGGACATTGTCAGCTCCCGTCTCACATCCTCATTGACGCCCGTAAATTGCGGTGTTGCGAGTGGTGCTTGCTCGCCTGCATCACCACTATTCCTATTTTTCAGAGGCCCCTAATATTCTCACCGCGCCGACATCGAGCGATAATGGCCTGTGATTGGCATCTGACTGAATGGTATTTCCCATTCACATTATGCCAGAGGAGGTGAATGCATAAGCCAAACCGGGCTTATCGGTTACCTGTCCCTTAAAAATGCCCGTAGAGTAGCTGACGCTGAGTATCGCGTTATGCCGGATGAGATTCTCTCTACCCATTTCAACAACCTGACAAACCTTCGACAGCAAAACCAATACCTTGGCGTGATAGGAAAATACCAGGGGATCCGCTTGAAAACGATCTGTTTTTTTGGAACAAATGTGGTGATTCATAGACGTTTGCGACATCAACACCGGTGTTATACGACATGGCCATGAAAAACGTTATCTGACACGGCATTTCGGTTTGATTTCCGATTTTCATTTCACTACTATCCGCGCCCTTTTTTTAAAAAGCAGCATGAAATCTTCAGTATAATTTCAAAAACATATCCAGCGTGTTTGCTGGAAACAGCTAACGACTCTGGTAGCGAATACTTAAGTCGTCTGTAGATAATGAATGGAAGTGTTGAAGATTAATTTATCCTGCCGATGTTCTGTGATACTGAGAAACTTGATGGTTTAAACAATAAACGTAAGGTCGATTGAAATTTTTTGGAGGATTTGAATGTATCAAAACAAAATATTCAGTACAGCACGTCTGGATGTGTATAGCGTAACAATGGACATGGCTGAGGAGCTTCAGAGTTTTTTACTCCGTAATAAAGAACGGCTGGCACCTTTCGAACCTCTACGAGGGGATGACTACTATGAACTGGACAGTATCCAACAACGCATACAATCGATGATGGCAGACGAAGCCAACCAGCGAGGCATATCGTTCATTGTTACCGAGAAAAACGCCAGTACCATTATTGGAAGTATCAACTTCAGCAATTTTGTATTAGGCGTATTCCAGGCTTGTCATCTGGGGTTCTCGGTTGACGGCGATATGGAAGGTAAAGGCATCATGCGCGAAGCCTTAACCGATGCCATGCAATACATCAAAACCCGCTATGGACTACACCGGGTAATGGCCAATCACCTGGTTACCAACAAAAGAAGCTCAAATCTGCTAAAAAGACTCGGATTTGTTCGTGAAGGCTATGCAGAATCCTATCTGAAAATAAATGGTGAATGGCAGGACCATATTCTCAATGCCTATGTATTTGAAGACTAGTCCTGAGGGTGAAAACTGATCGCCTGGTGGAGTGTTGAATAGCATTCCTGTGATTCGGTTAGGGCTGTCCTGAAAACACTGAACCTGAAGTGTCGTTGTCTATACGTCTTGGTTTCCTATACTGAATGCGCATTTGAGATCATTTCCACCCACATTCAAAAACTTCTTACCGACGACCAAAATCTGACATTAAAACACTGAAAACGACGCAAAGTATTGCTAAAGGCCTTCTCTGTATCGTAGAGAAGCCTTTACCGCTCAGAAGAGGGAATGAATGTGGGGCGCTGACAGTAGAGATTCTGCAGATGTTGAAGCTTGTGGAATCGAACAAACACATAACCCAGTACGAATAAGCCTGTTGTGTATTAATACCGCACTGCTTTGCGTGGACAGAATCGCGAACTTCCGTAAGAAATGTCTGAGCAAGATCGATCAAAAGAGTTCGGGTTTGAAACGTCCCAGACATTCCATGCCATACTAAGTTAAGCAGACTCTGGAAGAGCGTCGTTTTATGGCTGAATACCAAGCACGCCCGGCATATCAACAGAATGACTATATCGGATGGATCACCAGAGCCAAACTCCAGAGGACGAAAGAAAAACGACTTTTCCAGATGCTTGAGACGGGTGATATTTACAATTATATGGACCACACTCCATCAAGAAAGAGCAAGGCAAAGAAGGAGAGCGAATGAACATCGAATACTTAAGCCCGGATGGGTTGCACAAGAACCCCGCTTTCTCTCAAGTGGTTGTAACCCGGGGGGAAGTATTCACTGTCTACGTCGGTGGTCAGAATGCGGCTAACTCGTCTGGTGAAGTTGTTGGGAAAGGCAACATGGCCCTGCAAGCAGAGCAGACTTTCAAGAATCTCGAAATCGCGCTTTCTGCAGCAGGAGCGCGACTTGAGAACGTTATTAAATGGACTGTCTATGTTGTCCATGGGCAACCACCGCAGCCGGCTTTTGAGGTGTTTCAGCGTGTATGGGGAAGTCGTCCTAATCCACCACTTGTCACTATGCTGTTTGTAGCCGGTTTGGCGAATCCAGACTTTCTATTGGAGATTGAGGCAATTGCTGCCATTTCTAATCAAAAGAGCAGTTGAAGCAAGTGTTATGCTGCGAACAATTATGTTCCACAGCAGTAAGGCCATCGTATTCTTCTGATTGTGGTCGTTAAGCAACCTGGAAAATTGGCAATTAACTGCAATCACAGCAGCACAGTACTGGGCAAGTTAATAGTGCTTTCAATCACCTTATTTTACCAGTCGCAGTTAAACTAACAAAACTCCACTGCCCGATACTGCTGGATTATTAAACATGTTAACCGTTGGAGCGATAACAAACGTGTGTTGGTCAGGGATAAGGTAATTCAAGTGTAGGAAGCCTTAGTGTCACCCTGTGATCCCACTACCGAAATATATGGAATTTTAATATACTCACTAGATCCGGTGGCATTGCGTGCTGTATGTGTTGGAGTTTGTTGAGATCGGTCATTGTTGGCAGCGTTGTATGGCCATACTTATGAGGAGGCATTGTGCGGAATATTGTTATGAGTTTAATCGTATTGTTAAGCGCAAACGTTTTGGGGCTGGAAATATCTGACTTTAAATCTGGCCTCATGTGCGGAATTAATAAAGATGATATGGGTTGGGTTTGCTTCGAATCCGAAGATATATATGTTACGGGTCAAAGCTCATGTCAATCACAAAGCGAAATAATGAAGTGCACTTGGTATGGATTTTCATTTGATTATAGTAATGCAAAGGTCGGCCAGGAAATTACCTGTCATTACACAAGGTCTGAGCCTGCGTCTCAAATAAATCTGCAATCACAAAGTGATCATACTAGAAGTAGTGGTTCATTCACGTTTACACTCGATAAGAGCAAGGGATATTTCGTGAATCCACAATATTCTGTTCTGCAAACCAGCGGTAACAGGAACGAGTTTCGTTTAACCACTGCTACCGAATGCTTTAGCGAGGGAAAACCCGTATTTAACTATAAGTTCACATCCATATATCCACCGAATATATAACCATGCAAATCTACTAGTGCTGGCAGGCTGGAACTCCGCTGTGTTGGTTAAATTGCATCTTAATAGTACCCTTTAACCAACTACGCTCTGGCGGTCACTGCGACGCTAATTGTTATTCAGGAGAAATATGAAACTTCGAATTTTCATTATGGTATTCGCCCTAGTCCTATCAGGATGTTTCGGTTCGGTTGCGCGATATCAACCTCAGCAGGTCAACGCTACAGGCATGTATACCCATCAACCCTCAGGATCGAATTTTCCAGAGGAATTTGAAGGTTTCTATCGCGTTTCAATTACGAAATTCGATGAACGAGAAAACGATATTGGTGTGGGCTATAACCACAAAGAGATGCCAATTGCCTTAACTCTTTATATCTATCCTGAGCCGAAAGTATTGTCATTTGGTTCTCCGAAAGACGTGATTGATTTGGCTGAGCAAAGAGTCTTCGAAAATGAGTTTGAACGATCCGTCCGCGAAATTTTACTGTCACATCAAAATTCAAAGCTTGTAACCCGGCTAAACTACACGTTGCATCAAAGCGGCTACCGCGATAACGGCCTTTTCGCAGAATTCAGTTACGTTGAAGACTTTGCAGGGAAATACCAGTCACTGAACTCTCAGCTGTATCTTTTTCATATAGGTAGTTGGATATTTAAATATAGAGCCACATACCCGGAAACAATAAATGCTAAACCACAAATTGAAAATTTCATGTTGAAGTTTCCGATGCATCAAGATACTTAACAGAATATTGAAAAATGTGCGCTTCACTCACTGGAATCTGAAAAACTATCAATAGTACGATTCCTTCAGATTTTTACTTTGAGTCCTGATGCAGTGATTGACTCTATTATCCAGGTTGTCATCTGACTCAGTGGCAAGGTCTGCGAGTCTTTGAGTACATCGTCGAAAATCAGTGAACCCGCGAACCTGTGCGGTCACAGTGTTGCCGCCTGACTACCGGCGGCGTAATGACACGACTTTGTCCATTTATTCGGGTGCCTTGGCACGTTTATGCACGTCCTTCAGCATCAACATAGAAAAGATTTTTAATTCTTTGTCGGTATCAAAACCACACCGCTCAGGCGCTTTCTCGGGGTTGCGGTAAGTGCCAAACAACATATCCCATAGAGGAAACTCAGCGTAGTTATTTCGATGTCTTTGGTATTCGTGATGAACCCGATGCATGTCCGGTGTCTGGATAAAATAGCCGATCCACCGAGGCACGCTGATGTTGACATGAGTAAATATCGACACCATGGAATAAATGATCGCATACCAACCGACAGCTTCGGCATTCAGACCAATGATATGCACCATGATGCTGCCAAAGAATGTTACCGAGATGGAATTGAATGGGTGGGTATAAAAGGTTGCGAGCAGCTCTATACGTTGTGGGCTGTGATGAAGCTGATGAAAAAGTCTCCACAAAAGATCGCTCTTATGCATGGCAAGGTGCCACCAATAGACGGCCAGTGTGGCCCACATGAAACCCACAAGACCTGCTAGGGGGGCTGGCAGGTATGCTGATGTATTCACCAGCATTACATTGGGAATGGCTTTGTCAAACCACATGGAAAACAGCTGCGCACAAGTGAGGGTGAATAGTGTTACGCAGATTGCCCGGGTTTTCCACCAGGGCAAAGCTGGATAATTTCTGGCTTTATGAAACCGCTCAAGAATAATTAAAAACGCCAGGAAAACAAAAAAACTTACATACATTATGACTGCCTCTATTGATACGCTCAGAGAGCCTCTAAGGAACCTCTGACAACTGGCCTATTTTCGCGCAGGATGTTGTCAGCTCCCATCGGAGTGGTGCCTTCTTCTCTGCACCAAAATTATTTCTATTTTCAGAATACTTATTAAGCTAATTCTGTTTTAGAAAACTCTAAATAAATAAATTTTTAAATGTTCATAAAATTTAATACCGGCATTATTCCAGTGATTTATGAAATACATATTTTCTATCTTTATATGACACAAATATTTCAGCTCTGATCAGTTTCTATATTGTCCGAATATTATTGTTTATTTTTTTGTTGAATATCATTAGTTAAAAAATATATCAATCCGATTTTTAGTAGTAGAAATACGGTTTTTTGCCTTATATTAGAATGAAAGCTCTATGAATTCAGCCACTTATATGTAGGTCTGTAAAAATTTAAATCCATACTAAAGTATGACAGCTGATTTTTTTTTAAAAATTCGTCAGTAAATTTTGTTCATGATTTTGATGGTTTTTAGTAAGGACAAATAGTATTTGTTGATTCGTATATTTCCGTAATATAGGATCTCGAAAAATAAAAAACTAAATAGATATTTGTTGGTTTCGTTTATGTCTTGTGTGGTTTTTCTAAGATGGATGCTAGTTGTGCGTCTTCGACGTCCCAATCTATTTTTGTACAGATGACGTAAGCCCCCATTTTTTTTCAGAGATCGATGAGGAAAGCCGAATGGTTCAAGTTATGAAAAGTGCAGTTTCACGATTCTTTTATCCATTCTGGCTGCTGCTAACCGTCTTGGGTTCGTATGCCATGATTGTTTCTGGATTCCCAGAAGCGACAACGGTCATTTTATTCTTTTTTGCGTCCTGTGGTGTCATTCTGGCGTTGGAGTGGTGGATGCCGGTTAACCGCGACTGGGTCAAACCTCATAAGGATGTCATAACCGATATTGCACATTTCTTTTTTTCAGCGGGCGTGACGGTTTCCTTAATTAGGGTTTTGTTATATATGCCGCTGTTTATGTTGGCGAGCTATATATCTTCAGTTATTCCATTTTCGTTGTGGCCGGCAAAATGGCCGCTGCTGATTCAGTTTGTGCTGATGGTTATTCTGGTCGACTTTTTTACCTATTGGGTGCATCGGTTCATGCACACCATTGATTTTCTATGGCGTATCCATTCCGTGCATCACTCAGTGAGTCGCCTGTATTCGTTCAACTCTGTCCGGGTTCATCCATTCGAAACAATACTGTTTTATGTCGCGCAAACAGCACCGATGGTGCTATTGGGTGCTCCTGTAGAGCTCATGGCCATGTTCACCTGCTTTATTGGGGTAACGAGCCTGCTGCAACATTGCAATATCGATATTCACTATGGTGTCTTTAATCGGGTGTTCAGTACTTCAGATCTGCATCGCTGGCATCATTCCAAGATCGTCAAGGAAGCGCTTAATTATGGCGATAACCTGATCATCTGGGACATCGTGTTTGGTTCATATTACCTGCCAGATCGAAAGGGTCCGGCGGAACTCGGTATTGGCGGAGCGATTCGCGAATATCCGCAAAACTATATTGGCCAGGTGCTGGCACCGTTTACCTGGAAGCGGTTGGCGTACTCCAGCGACGATACAGTTGCGTCAAAGGTATCGGGTGACCATGATTGAAGCATCGAATATGCATGGACACGATGGCGCTTTTTCAGCCGATAAGTTTGGTAATGAAATGTTCAAACGGGACTATCGGGTGAAATACGCTTATGTCGCTGGAGCCATGTATAAAGGAATTGCTTCGGTTGAAATGGTGGTGGCAATGGCGAAAGCCGGACTCATGAGTTTTTTGGGTGCGGGAGGCTTATCCAACACTGTGCTCGAACAGGCCATTGTGGATATTCAGGCGGCGTTGACTGAAGGTGAGACATTTGGGGTCAATTTACTACCGGACTACGCAACACCCGAAAAAGAAATGAAGCGGGTGGATATTCTGCTTCGGCACAATGTGCGTTATGTTGAAGCCGCGGCCTATATAGAATTGACGCCAGCTGTCGTGCGTTACCGATTACAGGGGCTCCACCGGAATGAACGCGGCGAGGTTCAATGTAGCAATACTGTGATGGCAAAAGTGTCTCACTCGGACGTCGCAGAGATATTCATGCGGCCAGCACCGACTTCCATGGTTAATAAATTGTTATCGCAGGGATTGGTCACAGCGGAACAGGCTGAGCTGGCCTCGCAGGTTCCATTAGCACAGGATATTTGTGTTGAGGCGGATTCGGGAGGTCATACTGACCGTGGGAACGCCTACGTATTATTGCCCGCCATCATGCATTTAAAGGAGCAGTTACAGGCTCAACAGCAATATGGGCAACCTGTTCGTGTTGGGCTGGCTGGTGGCATCGGTACTCCGGAAGCCGTCATGACCGCATTCTTTCTGGGGGCGGATTTTATTACGACCGGTTCCATCAACCAATGTTCTGTGGAAGCCGCCACCAGTTCCGCTGTTAAGGACCTGCTTCAAACCATAAATATCAAAGACACCGGTTATGCGCCTGCTGGTGACATGTTTGAAACCGGTGCGACAGTTCAGGTCTTAAAGAAAGGTGTTTTTTTTCCGTCCAGAGCCAATAAACTCTATCGTTTATACAATCAGTATCAATCTCTTGATGACATGCCCGAGGATGTTATCCGGCAACTGGAACGTAGCCTGTTCAAATGCAGCATTGATGAAATCTGGCAGCAAACCCGCACCTATATGCAAAACAGCCGACCTGCCCAGCTGAAGTTAATCGAAACCAATCCAAGAAAAAAAATGGCAGCTGTTTTCCGTTGGTATTTTATCCAAACAACCCGACTTGCTCTGCGTGGTGATGAACACAACAAGGTTGACTATCAGGTTCATTGTGGACCTGCACTGGGCGCACTCAATCAGTTATTGCAGGGGACTGCTCAGGAACATTGGCAGAACCGGAGTGTGGTCTGGTTGTGTGAGTATCTGATGAACGGTGCCGCGCGCCTTTTGTCAAAAAGATTCCGGCAATTCTCTTCAGGTTATTAGCCGGCAACACTAATGCCGGGCTGACAGTACTACGTGCTCTGCTGACATAAACAGCGAATTCTATCTCTATCAATGAGGTGAAAGATGAAACCAGTTTATATATGTCCCCGCCAGGTAGAGCAGTGTTATGGAATGGGGCAGGCATTTGTTGAATCAGATGACGCGCTGTGTTGTTCCATTGAGCCATTCGGTATCTATGTGCTCATGTTTCAATTGCATCAGACACGATATTCGCTGTCTTTCATTCATACCTTCAATGCCTTGAGTTATCTCGACAGGCAGAAACGAAATTGTCCTTTGTCTGACTATGTCACGGCACGTTGTCAGGACAAATCAGAAGTTCCTCATGCATTCGATGTGGGTGCATATTTGGGTTGGTTGGAGATGTCCTGGCCGCAATTGGGGCCGGGTCTAACTGCTACGTGTTTCATGAGTGGGTATATATCCGGGCAAGTGTTCCGCCTGGGCAATTTATGAGTGTTTTAAACAGAGGTGTGACATGCTTTCGGTAATCAATAATTATGCCCATGGATTGGTTGCAGTTCCTGTTTATCTGGCGCTAAAAAAACACGCCATCGTCGATTATCTTCAGCAGCATCCGAATTGCTGTTTTGATGAGCTGGTTGATTTTGCCGGTGCCAATCCCGGCCATTTGAAAACTGCTCTGGTGCTGGCCGAAGCGATGGGTTACATCCGTGGTGTTCGGGCAGACAAAATACAGTATCACGCGGATCATCCGGTCGCTTCCCTGCCTGAAGATCTGTTGTCATTGTTGACGATTGATTACGATCATTATCTGACTCAGGAATCATTACAGTTATCACTGGCTCCGTGGATTTCGCGGTTAACGCAACGATGGGGACTGCCTGACGAAGAGCTGGCCATGTATGTCGATGGCTGCCTGCTGGTACCGTTGTTGTTGAACATGCAACAGCGCGGTCTGCTGACCATCGACCCGGAACAACAAACCTTAAGTTTTACCCAACAACACCTGGCGGCCGGTGATGAACTGCTGGAGCTGTTTTTGAATCGCAGCTGGTTGGTATCCGAAGGCGTAGCTCCGGTACTGACGGGTACCGGTGAATTTATTGCCCGGCGGATTTTTATTGTCGCATCTGTGGCCTCATATCTGCCGATGTTCGCGCAGATTGAATCGGTGATTTTCGGCGATTGCGAGCCAGTGTTCGAGCGCGACGAACAGGGCCACGAGACTCACATTGATCGCGCCCTCAATGTGCTGGGAAGTGGCTTTCAGCATCAGAAATATTTTGCTGATCTGGAGGCATTGATTATCCAGATTTTTAACCAACAACCGCTCGCAGAACAGCCCCGATATATTGCAGACATGGGCTGTGGTGATGGTCAATTGCTGTTAAAGCTGATCACGGTGATCAAGCAAAAAACCCTGCGTGGCAAACAGCTTGAGCAATACCCTTTGTTATTGATTGGGTTGGACTACAACGATAAAGCCCTGGTCGAAACTGCGGCGACATTGAACGACGAAGCGTTCATGGTGATCAAAGCCGATATCGGTGATCCGGAACAAATGATTTCACTGTTGGCGGAGAACGGCATCAATGACCCGGAAAATATCCTTCATGTGCGCTCCTTTCTCGATCATGACCGACCCTGGATTGCTCCAGTCAACGCGCCCCAGCATTATGCGGATCATGTTCATGGTGTGTTTACCCGACCCGATGGTCGGATGATTGACCCGGCTAATGCCTGGCAGGGGTTACTAGAGCATCTGCAGCGCTGGGCTGCCATTCCTTCGCGGTATGGCATGTTGCTGCTGGAAGTCCACTGTCTGGATGCCGGGGTGATCCAGCAGTATCGCGCGTTGACGGAAAGCCTTCATTTTGACGCCTACCATCGCTTCTCATCTCAATTGCTGGTGCAAGCCGGTGACTTTATTGCTGCCGCCGCTTATTGCGGGCTTATTTTGGATCCGGCGTTTGCACGACGCTACCCGCATGTGCAGCCATTTTCACGTATCACGTTGAATTATTTTCGGCGTCGGTCCTGGCACTTTCGCCTTGCCGGGCCGGATGATCTGGCGTTGCTGGAAACGATGCCGTTCCGGCCACTGAATGATAACGATCAGAGTGCATTGTTTGAGGAGACATCCATCGCTCGCATCATGGATGAGTTCAGTACCGGTCAATGGGTGGCGGTCAACGAGGGTCAGGTTGTCGCGGCGGTGTTATGTCAACGTTATGCAGACACGAACGATACTACGACTCGCTGGCGACATCAGCAGGATGGCAGCGTGGCCGAAATTATCGGCGTCGCTGTGACAGATCCATCAGCCGTCGCTATCGCCCGTGATCTGGTCGGCTTTATGCGCTGTTACCTGGAACTGGCTGCTGGTGTGGAAACTGTTGTCGGTGATCAGGCCTGCCTCGACGGGTTGCAGAACGAATCCCCCGATTCTGTTTCGGCAGTCATTCAGAGCATCGAACCCGACGGTGATCTGTTCGATACAGTTACCTCGGCCGTCGAGCAGGTCGTCAATGATTCCGGGTTAACTGAACATGATGATGACGCTCTGGTCGAACAGGAGCTGAATGATTTCTGCTGTTTGTGGTTAATGAAAAATATGCAGCGCCTGGGTGTATTCGTCGATCAAACAAAGAAATATCCAAATGTCGAGGCCCTGATCGGACAACTCGATATTATCCCTAAATATCATCGCCTGTTCGGTTATTTCATCGAAATGCTGGTCGCTCACGAACTCATCATTCCTGACCACAATGGTTATCGTATTAACCCGAATAGTCAAAAGCAGATTCCAGAAGATTTTGATCAGGCCAGAGTGTATTTTCGCTATCGTTTTGGTTCACGCTTTCCAGCGTATCAGAGTTGTATCGATTTTGTTTTCCCCAGCTTACAACTCATGCCGGAATTGTTGCAGGGTAAGGTCGCTATTAACGATGTGATGTTTCCCGATGGTGATATGTCGACGTTTTCCGGTATTTTTCTGGGTAATCCCGTGGCCGATTATTTCAATGATCTGGCCGCGGCCACTATTACGGAATATACCCGTGCAAAGTTAGACAAGGACGGTGATGCCCACATCACTATTCTCGAAATCGGTGCTGGTACCGGTGGCTCCACCCAGGCCATCCTGCCGCGACTGGCACCGTTCCGGTCTCACGTGCATTACTGCTACAGCGATATCTCCAGCGCGTTTACCCGTTATGGCGAAAGCCGTTTTGGCGGTGAGTATGAGTTTGTCGAATTTCAACGGTTGAACATTGAACAGGCATTGGAAGAGCAGGGCTTTGAGCCTCAGCAGTTCGATATTGTATGTGCCGGAAATGTCCTCCATGACACCCGTTATATCGTCGATACTTTGGTACGGGTCAAACAGTTATTAAAACCCGGCGGAATTGCCGTACTCAATGAATTTACCGCCGTGAAAGACTACCTGAATTACACCGGTGGCTTTCTGCATGGTTTTCTCATTTATGCCGATGAGCACAACCGGCTGCCGAACAGTTGTTTAATCAGTGCGCCAGGATGGCGACAGGTATTTGATAAAGCCGGCTTCAGCCGCACAGCACTCTACGGCCTGCCATTTATCGACCAGGCGCAGGCCTTTCGTCAGAGTCTGGTGGTGGCATTTAAGCCGGTACACAGCGCGCGTCTGCAACATCCAAACATCGATCCTGAACAAGAGGTGATGGCCACCTCAATGTCATCCAATTCGTCAGTGAAGAGTTATCCTATGACTGCATCAAACAAGCCGAACATGGCCCACATCATCGAGTCGGTGATGAGCAAAATTTTAGGTGAAAGCCGCGCCCAGGCAATCGATGAAGATACACCGTTTATGGCGGCCGGTATCGACTCCATTGAATTGCTGGAAATCCGCACATTGTTAGCACGCCAAACCGGACACGAACTGAGCGCGCCATTTCTGTTCGAGCACAATACCAAAGCCAAAGTTCAACGTTATTTTGCCAGTGTCATCAACCGTGATACGCCGACGGAAAACCACGCGCCGGAGGCGGTCACCGTCACGCAAACGGGCGATTCAAAAGTGGGTCCTGATCCCCGGCCGGTGCAGACAGCAGAACCCGAAACACCGGATGATCAGCTTATCGCCATCACCGGGCTGGCGTTGAATTTTCCCGGTGGCTGCCAGACCGAAGAACAGTTCTGGTCATTGCTGACCTCATCCACGTCGGCCATAACCCGGATGCCACCTGGACGCTGGCGCTGGCCGGAGCACATCGATGTCAACGATCGCCATAAAGGCATTGATTTCGGCGGTTTCCTCGATCATATCGATACCTTTGATCCGGCTTTTTTCCGGATGACCCCAGCAGAAGCGGAATTGCTCGATCCACAACAACGGTTGCTGCTAGAGCTGAGCTGGCAGGCGCTGGAACATGCCGGCTATCGTCCGTCCAGTCTGTCCGGCAGCGATGCTGGCGTGTTTGTCGGCGCCTGCCATTTCGACTATCGCGAACTGCTTGAGAAACACGCACCCAAAAATGATCCCATGCTCACCACCAGTTCCCATGCTGCACTGCTGGCCAACCGGGTGTCCTATTTTTATGATTTTCACGGTCCCAGCGTCACCGTGGATACCGCCTGTTCCAGCTCCCTGGTGGCCATCCATCAGGCGCTGGCAGCGTTGCGCAGTGGAGAGTGTTCAGTCGCCCTGGTGGGCGGCGTTAATTTGATGTGCAGTCCCACCAATACGGTGGCGTTTTATCAGGCCGGTATGCTTTCCCAAGATGGTCGCTGTAAGGTGTTTGATCAACAGGCCAATGGTTTTGTGCGTGGCGAAGGCGCCGCCATGCTGGTGCTGAAACCGCTGGCCCAGGCACAGCAGGACGGTGATAACATTCACTCTGTGATTCGCGGCTCGGCGGTCAATCACGGCGGCCAGGCGAGTTCATTGACGGCGCCATCCCCCCAGGCCCAGGCGAATTTGCTGGTGAAGGCTTATCAAAATGCAAAGGTATCGCCATTGTCCGTGGGTTATATTGAGGCTCACGGTACCGGTACCGCGTTGGGTGACCCGATTGAGATCGACGGTTTACAACGGGCCTTCAATCAGCTGCTGGAGCAACAGGGTGAAGCGCAGCCGCAGTCGTCCTGGTGCGGCCTGGGTTCAGTGAAATCGACTATCGGCCATCTCGAAGGTGCCGCCGGTATTGCCGGGGTCATCAAAGCCATGTTGTGTCTGAAACACGGCAAATTACCTGCCAATTTCAACTTTAACACCCGCAACGCACATATCCCCTGGGCACAACAGACACCTTTCTTCATAGTCAACCAGTCAGGCAGTTGGCCACCAGGGCAACACCCGCGTCGGGCCGGCGTCAGTTCATTCGGTTTTGGCGGTGCCAATGCACATGTTGTTTTAGAACAGTATTCAGCGCCAGCAAACACCGAAAATGCATTGCCAGATGAGCTGAAGACAGCCCCTCAGCTGTTGGTATTGTCGGCCAAAACCGAAACCCAATTGCATCAACGTGCCGAACATCTGCTGGCTTTTTTACGAGCCGGCAACGAGCTGCAGCTGATCGAGCTTGCCTACACCTTGCAGATTGCACGCGAGCCGATGAATTACCGGCTCGCGTTCACGGCAGAGACGCTGGAACAAGCTTGCGAGCGGTTGCAGCAATACGTGCAGAGCACGGAGACGCACGACTCACAGCCTTGGTTCACTGGCCAGACCAGACGGGACAAAGACCGGTTGGGGTCGATTGTAGACGATGCTGCAGACGCAGCACTGTTGATGAAACGCTGGTTCATCCAGCGGGACCTGGACAAGCTGGCGCATTACTGGGTCAGTGGCGGCGAAATAGACTGGACATTGGGCTGGCAGCAATATCTGCCCCGGCGACTGACATTACCGGGTTACCCATTTGCCCGTGGGCACTACTGGATATCGGCAGTGAGTGATTCTGAGGCACACGCTGAAACGCGGGTTGCCGATGCTCACCAGCATTCCTCTGTCGGGGTGCCGACAGCCCGCCAATTACCCACGGACATCAGCCAGATCTATCGGCAGGAACACGAGATCGAACCGATCCTGCTGCAATTTCTCTGGGCCACTGTCCGCCAGCTGGGTGTGATCGCGCCTGCAGACGATACTGCCGGCAGTGAACTGCGCATCACCGGCAGCCTGTCGGGATACTATGACCGCTGGCTGGCGGAAAGTCTGCGTCAGTTGCAGGCCCGTCGCGCTGAACTGCAACCGCTAAGTCTGGAAGACTGCTGGTCGCAATGGCGTGCTCAGCGTGAGCACTGGCTGGCCGATCCCAACCAGCGCGCCCGGATTGAACTGGTGGAAGCCACTTTGCAGGCTCTGCCGGAGATTCTGACCGGTCGTTGTAAAGCTACCGAC
>NZ_JBNKSF010000051.1:0-3859 GCF_050297175.1 Gynuella sp.
AGGAACAGATTGATCGTATCTGTGAGTCTGTCCCCGGAGGGGCGGGCAATATCCAGGATATATACCCGTTGGCACCGTTACAGGAAGGCATGCTGTTCCACTATCTGATGCAGGAGCAGGGCGATGTGTATGTCGAACCCATGATTCTGTCTTTTGATACCGAAGATCGCTTAAAGCAGTTTTTTAATGCAATTCAATGTGTGATCGATCGGCATGATGTCCTGCGAACTGCCTTGGTCTGGGAGTATTCGCCAAGTCCGGTACAGGTTGTTTATCGTCATGTCGCCATGGAACTGGAAACCATGACATTTGCGTCTAATCAAGATGCTCTCACGGAACTGCGTCTGCATTTTGATCCTGACCGATTGAGGCTGAATCTACAGCAAGCACCAATAATGCGTGCATGCTCTGTTAATGACGATAAAAATAACCGTTGGTTGCTCTGTCTGATAGAACATCATATCTGGAGCGACCGGACAACACAGCAACTACTGTTTAAAGAAGTCAATACGATCCTGGAAGGACAGCAGGATCGGCTGCCTGATCCTGTGCCGTTTCGACTCTACGTGCAAAATGCGCTGTCGGCAGCCAAGAACACACAGCAGGAAGAAGTGTTCACCGACATGCTATCCGGATTTAAACGACCTTCATTACCTTACGCAGTCGATAATATTCTGTCATCAGAAGATGCTGTTGATCACCTGAATGTATCTCTGGACAGATCGTTGTCCAACGCAATTCGAATTCAGGCACAAAAAGCAGGCGTCAACCCGGCAAGTATCTTTCATTTAGCTTGGGCACGTGTCGTTGGATTTACATCCGGCACAAATGATGTCGTGTTTGGTACTGTTATGCTTGGTCGAATGTCCAGGGACTATGATACGGGTAATGCATTCGGTTCTTATGTTAATACGCTGCCCATAAGAGTTATTTTGGAATCCACGACCGTCAAAGAAGCGTTGCTGGATACTTATGACTCTCTGGCTCAGCTGGTTCAGTGTGAATTATCTCCGTTAGTGCTGGCACAGGGGTGCAGTGATGTACCTGTCGGTGAACCGTTATTTACCGCAATTATGAATTATCGGTTTACCAAAGATACTGACGCATTGCTCGGAAAAGACTCCACGGATATTCGTTGGGATGGAATACAGGTTCTTGATTACAAAGAGCGCACGAACTATCCGGTCTCTCTTTCGGTTAATGATACGCAGCAGGATTTTTCATTGGATTTAACTGTGAGCAGTATCATTCGGATTGATCGCATGGCCGAGTATTGCATCAATGCACTGAAGTTTATTGTTGAGTCTCTTGCCACAAATCCATATGCGGCATTGTGTGAAAAGACATTAATGAACCAATATGAATATAGTAGGGTTGTTAACGATAACCCTGCCATAGATGGTTCACTGAATATTGATAGTACTTTATTAACATCTGAACAAGTTGCTCTACTACCTGATATAGGCTCTGTAAATCACGCTTATATATTGGATAGCAAATGTCATCCTGCACCTCTTGGGGTTCTGGGTGAACTCTATCTTTCCTCCCTCAAACAAAACGCCAAAATACTTTCAAAGAATGGACAATTCTGTAGCGACCCGTTTTCAGGTGATGATTATGAGATGTTGAAAACCGGGTTTTCTGGTATTCGCCTCGAAGATGGATCAATCAGATTAATTGGCATGCAACAGGAACAAGAAGCCGTTTCAGATCATCAATCGGTTAGAGCAGATGCTGCCTTAACAGCACTGAACACTGAAGATATACCGTCAGGAGAACTGGAGGAAAACCTTGCGCGGATTTGGTGTGAACTCTTAGGAGTCAGACAGGTCAATCGCGGGGATCATTTCTTTGAACTGGGCGGGCATTCGTTGCTCACCATACGCATGATCTCAAAAATAAGAACAGAAATTGGGTTGGAAATATCGCTAAAAACGCTATTTGAAAATCCGGTTTTTGCTGATCAGGCCGAAATTATTTTGAACGCACTACTGGCCCAGTTTGATGAAACCGATTTATTGGAACTGGAAACTCTTCTTGAGGATTCTGACGCATGACTTTGAAGGATAAAAAGAACAACGCACTGACTCTTAACTCAATGTCACTTGAAAAGCGTCAGAAGTTATTGGCGTTGGCCAAAAAAAAAGGGTTGAAACGAAACTCATCGGAACAAATACCACCAATATTACCGGCCAGCAGTACCGAATCAGATGAAGCACCGCTGTCATTTTCGCAGCAGCGGCTATGGTTTCTTGCCAGGCTGGATGAAGCAGCAAAGACTGCATATATCATCGCAGGTGATTTGGAGCTGCATGGCAATATCAACAGAGCAGCGCTTCAGAATGCCTTGAATCAGATCATGCTACGACACGATATTCTGCGAACTGGCTTTTTCAATACACCGCTTGGTGTTGTTCAAAAAGTGTCTGAATCAGTGGTGGAATTTCCGTTGGATTATTGTGAACTCAATGACAATGAATCTGTTCCTGAATCTTTTACCTATGATTTTGATTTCGAAAAGCCACCACTGGTCAGAGCACAACTCTTAAAGATAGCAGAACACACACATTTGCTGCGTATCACCATGCATCACATCATCTCTGATGGGTGGTCTCTAAATATATTTTTGCAAGAACTTGGCGGACTTTATTCCGCTTACGTATCAGGCCAGACATATTCTTTGCCAGAACTGTCTATTCAATATGCTGATTACGCGAGATGGCAGAACCGGTGGATTCAAAACGACTTTTTAAAACAACAAAAGGATTACTGGGTTCAACGTTTGCAGGATGCGCCAGCTCTTATTGAACTGCCTTTAGATAAGAAACGCCCTAAAGCTCAGGATTACAAAGGTGCCACCTATCCATTTAGCTTGTCGTTGGAACTTAGCCAGTCAATTCAGAAACTGGCTCAGCAATGTAATACCACGCCATTTGTGACATTAATGACACTCTGGTCGGCTCTTCTTGGAAAATTGGCAGGCCAGGATGATCTGGTTGTTGGGACACCGATTGCGAATCGCCATCGGGAAGGAGTTGATCAGGTTATCGGTATATTCATCAATACCATAGCCTTACGGATAAACGTTGATCAAAGTGCATCGGTTCGATCACTTATATCGCAAGTACGCCAAATAGTTCTGGAAGCACAAGATTATCAGGATATTCCGTTTGAGCAGGTTGTTGCAGCCCTGGACCCGGATCGATCACTTTCCTATAGCCCTGTGTTTCAGGTGATGTTTGATTGGCAGGAGAACACTGAACAAAATGTTAAATTGTCTGGTTTGGATTGCACAATTGTTGCAACTGATCAGCAAACAGCTCAGTTCGATATCAGCCTATCGATGTATGAAAATGATGGTTGCATTCTCGGACTTTGGGAATATGCCACCGCACTGTTTGATGAGGCGACTGTTGCGCGCACTGTGGAGCAGTTTATTCAGTTGTTAACGTTTGCTGTACAAAACCCGGAAGCTTCAGTTAAGCATTGCAATTTAGTCACTTCAAATGAACGCCACACCCAACTGAGTCGCTTCAGTGGCCCGGCCCGTACGTATCCCGGTGCCCCTACGTTACATCAACGCTTCGAAGCCATCGCCGAACGCCTCCCAACTCACTGTGCCGCTGTGCATAACGACCAGCAGATGGATTACCAGACCCTCGACCGTCGCAGTAATCAGGTGGCTCAGACATTGTTGTCCCAAGGTGTACAACGCGGTCAACTCGTCGCCATTCATTGCCCCCGGTCCATCGAGTTTCTCATCGGCATCCTCGGCACCCTCAAAGCCGGTGCCGCCTATGTCCCGCTGGATCCGAACAATCCGCCCGAGCGGTTAAACTATATGGTCGCCCAGGCTCAG
>NZ_JBNKSF010000052.1:0-118158 GCF_050297175.1 Gynuella sp.
TCGGTAGCGTTGTAAGTGCTGTTATCCAGACTGACACTGTGGCCACTGGGCGCGGTAGCATCCAGGGTTGCGGTATCAGTCACCGCCGTCGCGGCATTACCGGCTGGATCGGTCACCACCACAGAAATGGTCAGGGTGCCGTCACTCAGGCCGGAAATGTCTACCCCGGTAATCTGATCGGTTGCGGTGCTGAGCGTACCGGAACCAGTCACCGGCGTGCCGCCACCGGAACTTGAGATGCTGTAGCTGTAGCTCGCCCCCACTTCGGCACTGGCAAATGTAAAACTGGCACTGGCGGCATCGGTGGCGTTGTAAGTACTGTTATCCAGGCTGACGCTGTGGCCACTCGGCGCCGTGACATCCAGGGTTGCCGTATCGGTCACGGCGACTGCAGCATTGGCAGAGGTATCGGTCACCACTACCGACAACGTCAGGGTACCATCACTGAGACCGGATAAATTCAGGCCCGTGATCTGATCGGTTGCAGTACTGAGGGTACCAGAACCGGTAACGTTGGTACCGCCACCGGAACTGGAAACGGTGTAACTGTAAGTGGCACCTACTTCCGCTGAGGCAAAGGTAAAACTCTGACTGGATACTTCAGAAGCATTAATAGTACTGTCATCAAAGCTGACACTGTGACCACTCGGTGCCACATCGTCATTGACGGTAACGGAAAAGCTTTTTTGATAGCTGGTAGTACCGTCATGGGTTTGTATACAGATGTTATAACTACCCGCTGACAGACTGCTGGCTGTTTGCAGGTTGCTGCTGGAAATAGAAAAACTGCTGTTGTTATCATCACCGCTGGCACCACAACTGCCATTAGCAGAAGTACCATTGTTCACCAGGGAATAGGTATGCGAGTCACCACCGTCCGCATCTGTAGTGCTCAAGCTACCCACCGTAGCACCACCGCTCGTTGAACTTTGGTTGATTGTGTTGGCACTAAGGCCAATATTCGTTGGCGCGTTATTGCTACTGAGTGGAGCACCCGTACAAGACGAATCAAACGCACAACTATAGTTATGGGTAGTATCGGTACAGTAACCTGCGGTGCAGGTTGCGGTAAATTGAATTCCCGCCCAAGCACCCGAGCTTTCGCACCAAGCATCAACATCGCCACTTATTGCAACAGACGTCTTATTATTATTACGAATCGTCTTTTTTAACCACTTAACTGCTGAGATGATACTTTCATCTGTTGGTTCGTCTAAAACTGCTGAGCTTGTAGTCGCAACGGAACCAGATACGGAAAATGTGTTGAAACTTCGCCGGCTTTCAGAATAGCTGGACGATATCTCCTCCGTATAATATTTTTTGCGTCCATTGCCACTCCGCGACGAAGAGGCAACACTTATGCCTTGTGCCATCACCGGAGTATTGACGCCCAAGGCTAGAATAGGAACCGCCGCTAACTTGAAGCGACTGCTTTTAGTATGTTTACTTGCCTTAGAATGAAATATCTTGTTCTGACTCATAATTGTCACCTCTCAACATGGGTTGAGGCCGGTTTTTGACTATAGTCCTGGATAATCGAAGATCTGTGCGACTAAAGGATCGTCTATTTGTAATATTTCTGGAAACTTGCACTGAGCTATCACACCAATGTCATATATCTGATGCAAATCATCATTAAAGATCAGTTGTGAAATAATCTCGTTTGAATTCAAATCAAGCACCCAGATACCTGTCTGTGTTTCTTCAAACTCAGTTTTTAAAGGTAGAACGGTTTTGACATCCGAGCTTCGTGAGCGGGAAGTGCCGATAAATACCAGTGGACCATAAAACCCCAGTCCTCTGGTAAATCCGGGTAATTTTTGCAAAGTGGAATTTTCTCCAGTAACTGGATCGTACATACAAAACTCTCCGTAACCGGAGTTGCAGTAATATACTTTCCCACGATAATAACGTGGTGAATGAGGCATAAACAGCTCACTCACTAGAGTTTTATCTGTATCCACATCAATCAGCTGGCCAATCGGCAGCCGTTCTTTGCGCCATGCCGACGAATCATCTCGATCAGTAAAGCAGGTCACATAGCGTGGTTTACCATCGCGCATTGCCATGCCATTAAGATGGCAACGATCCTCTGGTGCCAAAGCACTGATAAAAGGAGGTTTCCATTTGGGAACAAAACTATAACCAGACTGAATCAGGGACAGACAGGAAAACTGAGAATTAACCACCCAGAGGCCTTCATCTCCCCAGGCAATATCGTGAACATTGATCATTCCAGTCACATGGGTACTGCTAGGCACATAGCAGCCGTCAACCAGTCCCACCGGTTCTAAATCTTCCACAACTGATGTGGTAATCCTAAAATCCACCAATTGCGAATAAATACCTAAAGTCAGACGGTTCTGATCAATGGCTAAGCCCATAGGCCGAGGAAAGGTTTTGGTGCTAACATGGAGTTGATTAGCATTGGCACGTACAATAAAAACTCTGCTTGCCTGATATGAGGTCAGCATAATCGCCACCTTCAACTCACTCAGCAACGGCGCAAAATTTCCACTGGCCAAGCAGCTAAAATCAGGTCCCGACCCTGACTCTTGTTTTTCTTCAGAAGCTACTGCTATATGACTCAATCAACTTCTCCTGTCGGTCGATAACCTGATTTTTTCTTATCAGATCTTTGTGCCAATACACTTGATACAGCCTGTTCAGCATTCACCAACCCATAGGGGAATCTGGTGGACACGTTACAGCAGGTCGTGTCATGGAGAAGAGGGTCGGCCGTTCCAATAAGTAAAGTTCTAAGTTCCTGGCTTGTCAATGTGGGATCAATACTGGCCATCAGTGCTAACACACCACTGACAACTGGCGCTGCACCTGAACTACCTGCAATACGGACAAAGTCTTCTGCTGATTTTGGGGAAGGAGTGGGCAACATTGTCGGCGCAGCAATATCGACCTTAACCCCATAATCACCTACCAAAACAGTATTAGCATGATCAACAAAGCCGACTGAAATTACCCAAGGCAAATTTGCCAGCGCTTCAGTGTCGTCATGATTATGACGGTCACGATTTCCTGCCGCAGCGACAAAGACCACCCCTTTTTCTTCATTACCATGATAATAGTAATATTCAATAACATCCTGAACAGGTTGGGTGGTATATTGCAGAGTCCAGCTGATATTAATGATATCCGCACCAGCCGCAATCGCCTGTAAAATGGCATGTATTATTTGTGAGCTCCATCCACCTGCCATCTGTATCGGTACAAAATCTGCTTCTGGAGCAACTCCATGATTCCCGTTCTTGTATTTATGAGCAAAAATAACACCAGCAACAAGACCACCATGATCAGCCCCTGGATGGCTGGGAGCTGCACTATTGAAGGTAGGCACAATATTAACCCCCTCCCAACTTTTATGCTGTAGCCTGAAACCATCATCAATGATTGCTACACTTACAGATTCCCCCAAAGTGAAATTCCAGGCAAAAGGTAAATGAATATCATCGGCCAGACTGAAGCTATTCATCTGATAAACAGGTTTTCCCCGCGCCAGTTGATGAGAAAAAAACAAGTCCGGCTGAGCATAACGAACCCAGTCCATTTCGTTTAAATTCTGACTAGTTTCGATCACCTGCCGCATCGAAAACTGATCAGGGAGTTCAACCAGAAACAGCCCATCTTTTTCACCTAAGTGAGCCAGGGGTTTCCAGTGCCATCCTGAGCTATATTGTTGTATATAGCGGGTTAAGTCGTCGCTACTGGTACGAACGATCAACCTGCGTGCAACGCCCATTCCGGTACCATCAATTAATCGGGCATAAAAGTAACCTGATGAGCCATCATTTCGTTCCGATACGGTTGTCTCAAACGAAAGCAGGCGATCACCATCATAGATTGTTATTGTACTAGCAAAACCATGGGCACTGACGGAAAATATGGCGCCCATACACCATGGTACAAGCTGCCTTGCGAACGACAGAAACTCGAGCATAAATCTATTCACTCGAAACAGGCACTAAATTGTTTATTCAGTGTAGTACCAAAGAGCATGCAATCAAGTAAGGTGATAACAGCTCCGTCTCATCTATTCGTCTCATATAAACTTATTTTCCGAGAACAACGAACACACGAGGCAGAGCAGGTAACGATCAATTACGCGCTGGATACATGCCATCCAGACAAATACAAAAATTAATGCATATAAAAGGCTGCATATTATAGTGCTCCTGATTGCCTCCGGCGAAGCCAATTGCTTTAGGGTGCATATCGGTTTGCTGTGGGCTGGGATCACCAAAAGCATTTGCACGTCCGCCGCCAACGTTCAATGATTGAGACAGCAACGAATCTTGAGTAGCGGTATACGTTATATTCGCTGGCGAGCTAATACCCGTATTTAGCTGCTGATGATCGTGGCTGGGAATTTGTGAAACACTCAAAGATGCGGTATCTGAGCCTGCCTTCTCTCCAACTTGTCTTGACGTTAGTCCTGGACCTGTGCCGGCATGCATTGGAACTCTTTCACTGAGGTTAGGCACTCCAAAAGTATTGACACCGTTACCACCATAAGAAACTCCCAACACACTGTACAGTGCTGCATTATTTCCAATGGTTAATAACTGGCCTGCACAGAATGACCAACCTCGGGGTGCAAAAGTAAAAGCTATCATTCTAACTTCACCAAGAAAAGGATTAGACATGGTTTACTCCTAGTTACGTGCTGGGAAGTCGCCAGTCAAGCAAATGATGAAACTCATGCATTGAAAAGGCATCATATTATTGTGAGCCAGAGAGCCACCGGCCACTTCCAAAGACTCATCTGCCAGTGATGCAGTCGATGTCATATTCGAAGCATCCGCATAATGTTGTTCAGAACCGATCACACTTTCTTGACTGGGTGTATTGACGTTGGCAGTGTTGGGTGAAACATTAAAACTGTGACTGTGTACGGGCATCTCAGTTTCGTCTAGCGTGACGATTTCAGTCCCTTGCTTCATTCCCTGCTGCCAGGGGATTGTCACTCCAGGCCCTATACCCATATGTACGGGTATCCTCCCTCTAAAATCAGGCAGGCCAAAGCTAGTCGTGCCATTACCGCCATAGGTGGTTCCAATTACGGCATACAGAGTGGTGTATTCTTGGATCGACAATAACTGTCCGTCACAAAAAGCCCAATACCTTGGAGCGTAGTTGCCACCAAAGATTCGTATTTCACCTACATAACTATTAGACACAGAAAACCTCCTTAATTGCGAGATGGAAACAACCCATCCATGGCAATGCAAAAGCGCATTCCCAGAGAAGGTTGAATGTTAAAATGACCCTGACTGCCACCTGCATCGGATATCATATTCGGATGAAGTGAGGTTAAACTACTCTGATTCTGGTCATCATAATAAAAGTAAGAGTTACTAGTAGTCACCGGAGTGGTTTGTGACAACATACGGTGAACAGGAACCGTCGTTTTTGATATCGGAAAATTGGTCGTACCGGGCGTCGTGTTAGCTTTTAGCGTATGTGTATGCGACGGCAGGTTACTCTCAGATAATGAAATAGTATCAAAGCCATATCGCAAACCAAGTGAATAGCCACCACCGGAAGATGAATCTCCAAGCGGCGTTCGCCCCCTCATATCTGGTAAAGCGAAAGTGTTACGACCATCTCCGCCATAAATAGCTCCTATTAATGCAGCTAGAGCCTGATTATCAGTAATGGCCAGAATCTGACCATCACAATTAGCCCAGGATCTAGGAGCAAACACAGTTGCCCACATCCTGATTTCGCCATAAAAAGGTATTGACATAGTTAATCTCCAAACTAAACATGAATGAGTAGTTTTACTTTGGATTGGTTATGAACCTTTCTTTCGAGATACGATAATTTCGTATTTATTGATATCATGTGGCGATAAGAACAACACTGCTTCACCAAAAGCATCATGACTGAGTTTATAGTTATTTTGCGGTAAGTGTTCATCCTCGCTGCCTTCCAACAATACACAAAAGGCATCAAATTCATCACCGTCCTGAATGGCCCTTACCACTTTTATCACCACCAGCTGATCAAGTTCATTGTCATGGTCATCACTGGCTTTTACTTTTTGACCAACAATAGACTGCAAAGTGTCATAGTTAAATTTATCCATCAGTTTCCCTCTTTTTAAGTTTAAGGGTGTAAGGACTAAAATTTTCTTCCACGAGTTCCTTAGAAACTCAAAAAACATTCTGATCTTATTTATCAACCTAGTCGGTTAATAATGACTCATGGACGCTTGCAGGTGTCAGATTCACCCCATGGGTTTATGTCCATACGCCCCTTTTTAAAATCGAGAGATTTCGCAGATTTCAAAAGGCGACATTCAAATTGATCAGAAGAACTTATTTGAATGCCTGGTTAATAGAGTCAGAGCCTTCTATAAACCTTCTCTTTTTTCGTACACACCGTGCTACAGGAAAAACATCTAACCGTAGTCACCCGAAAAATACGATAGACTCCCAAAAACATTTTTTATAGCGCCAACTGAACTCCGTTATTTCAGTCAAAACTGCTATAGAATCTTTGTGGCAGAGACAACCTGATATAATGTCTCACTGATGAAATATTTAAAGAGTCAGGAGTATCCAGGTATCGCATATAACCTTACACTAACCAGCTGTCTGTATTTTTTTGGGATACCAAACCATTCTTAGATAAGGTAATTGGACACTTTCAACCATAAAACCCAGTCGTTGATAAAGTCGTCGAGCACCAAAATTTTGTTCTAGCACACAAAGCGAAAAAGGAGTCATTGTTTGTTGGGCACAGTACATAAAGGACTGAATGGCGGCCCCTCCATAACCCAGTCCACGAGCCTTAGGTAACAAGGCAAGATCAACCAGACATATCTCATTAGGACCAAAATCTAACGTGGCGTTACCAACCGACTCGCCTTGTTTTTCGATAATAAAATACATCGCATTTGGATATTGGTCTCCATACCCTTGACTTTGAGCCCGCCATTGGAGATCAAGAATTGACTCCACAAAATCCTGCTCGGCATTGATCTGTTGAAGATCTTCTCTGGTGGATTTATATAACTGTTCAAGAAATGCCTTATCCGTAGGTTTTGAAGGTCTTATACTCAGTCCTTTGGGCAATTTGAGCTTGCTAAATTCCATAAGCTAAATTCCTGTTGTTGTTATAGCATTCCATAATCAGTATAGACAAATTGATATCATCGTAATTAAAAAAGTTAACAATTTTCTCATTCAATAGTAGGAGCCGATATGCAAAGTTTTTTTGTGTTATCAACAGGCCGGTGCGGGACACAGTGGTTATACAATACGCTGAGAAATATTCTGGAAAGTAATTTCTGGATTACTCATGAACCGATACACCTCCAATATGCTCCCTGTCATAACTCTCCTGCGAATCCATTGAATCAAAACAAAGAAGTACTGGAGAAACACCTAAATGCTATTCGTAATCATACTCATAACACTGGTCACTATATTGAATGTGGATTTCCTTCATGGCGTCACCTGGATTGGTTGTATCAGCAATTGGCGACTGATGTAAAAATAATTTATCTCCATCGCGACCCTACAGACACCGCCATTTCGTGGCTGAAACAAAATGCGTTTGTTCCCCCTATTCTTCCCCATATTCCAGAGAAAGAACTCTTCCATCCAGCGTGTGATGGCGCAAAGCTGTCACAATACACTTTTTTATGGTCAAACATGAGTCCATTTGAAAAAAACCTGTATTACTGGGCTGAAGTTCAATTGCAGGCGAAAGAATATAACCAACAATGGCCACAAGAAAACTGGCTGACAATTCGTTTCGATGAACTGTTTAATCACTGCACCATTAATAAAATATTGAGCTTCCTGCTATCAGACACCATGGTTCAAAATATAGACTACGCAGCAGTTGATAGTTTTTCTGGGATTCCTCAAAGCGCTTTTAACCGCAGGCTGATTTACAGGCATCCGGATATTCTGGCGATAGCCAGAGATCTTTCCTATTCTTATGACATTAACTAATTGGAAAAATTATTGACTATGGAGCCTGAAAATATCACTCGTACAATTACTGATTTTCTAAACTTGGTCAAAATTCCTATTGAATATTCTCAGTTATCAACACATACATTTCTACCGGGCATTCTGATTCATCAGGGAAGGTTGATCATCGATCTGGACAAACTGAAATATTCTGGTGATCTTTTACATGAAGCCGGACATATTGCCGTCACACCATCCGAAAAGCGAGAGCACCTGAGCGGCGACGTACATAAATGCGGCCATGGACCAGCAGAAGAAATGGCCGCAATCGCATGGTCGTGGGCCGCATGTACCAAAATCGGACTGGCTGCGGAGGTTTTATTTCATCCGGATGGCTACCAAGGAGGCTCAAAAAACTATATTGAATCTTTTTCCTCTCGTGGTGGTTTTGGCTACCCACTATTAGCGTATTGGCAAATGTGCCAGCCTGATAGTTACCCAACGATGGAAAAATGGTTACGTGATTAACATTGTTAAAACCGTAATACCAGCGGTTTATTTTGCAATCAATGCTGCTCCGGAATTTTGGCATTAGAACTGATAGCCTGCCCGATCAGCCGTCGTTACGCTTTCGTCAATCGCTATGAAAAATATCCAAATACCCCGCATTACGCGGTCATATTGAAATATTGCACTAACCTCGGAGAACGAGCCCGATTGGGACTTGCACCGTGAGGTAAAAACTGATGCCATACCACAAGCGACCCCGCCGGCGCTGCGATATTTTTAACCGTTAGCATACTCAGGTCCTGCTGATTGGGATCGGCACCTGGAGGCAAACCTGCCAACCAGTCTTGTAAATGGTGCTGAAATCCTGGCACACACCTGAACGCTCCCTGATCTTCAGCGACATCAGTCAGATAAATTAGCCCCTGGGTAGCGAATGTTAACGGCTTGGAAAAGTCTATATCCCAATGCAGGCGGGTACCGTGAAAACGAAACTGATCAGTTTCCGGTGGGTTAAAACCCACACGATCTATCGAGCAATTTAATAGATCCGTCTGCCATAAATCTGCAAATACACTTCGGGCTTTTTCAGACCGTCGGTTGGCATCCAGAAGCGGATGCCGATACAGCTGCACCATAATATTCTGCATGGCCGGATGCGGCTCATACCAGCTTCGTGGTTGCTCAGGATGTTTACCCAAAAACTGATATACCAAATCTGCGGTGGCCCGGCATTGCGACTCATTCAAAACGCCTTCAACGACCAGATAACCTTGCTTATGCCAGAATACCAACTGCTCAGAGTCGAGAAAAGACGGGCTACGTTTTTTAGGTGGTGTAGGGTTCAGCAAACGATTTATCACGGTATTAATATGATCGACACGCTCAGCGTCAAAGCCGTTACCATTGCAATCCAGCAGCCACTGCTCAAAAGTATTGAAATCTGTCGCTTGCTGGTACAAGAATTCCAAACATTCACCAAGACCCACTCCCAACAGATCGATCACCGTACGGTCCACCATCCATTCTTTATCAATGATATCAGGATCAAGCTGTCCAGACTTTTGCAGTTGTGCCTTGTGCCACAAGCGCTGCAAATGCCGAATACCCAACATACCCATATGCTGTGAAGATACAGGTTCAACTGCGACATGACGTCTGGCGGGAAAACCTATATCAAAACCAGGTGGCTCATCATTGGCAGCAGCGCCGAAAAGGTAGTTCATGGAAATCACATCCCCTGGTGCAAACTGTCCCTGATCAACCTTCATCGCAATACATAAAGACGATTCCCCGTCACGCAACCACAAGTCCTGATATACCTGTACTTCAGTACGGAATTTAAGCGCGTTATGGTCACCGGGTAATGGATCGGGAACATGAATCATCCCATTTAATATTTGAGTTTGGCCGTTTGCGATCGCAGTGGCTGTTTCGCGGTTAAGACACGCAAATGTCCCCAATGCTGTTTCAGTTGGTTTATCACACTCACCCAGACAGTAACGGTTGAACTGTCCTGCATTATACAGGCAGGCATCTAGCACAACCTGCTGCGGAATCAACACACTTTGAGCATCTCTGAGATACTGCTGCAGATGGCTGAAGATCAGCACCTGAGGTTCGTTCTTGAGCATCCAGTTCATGGTTTCAGAAAGTACAATGTCGAATCGTAATCCCTGCGGTGATTGCCAGACTGAGGCATCGGCGAGTGCTATCGCACGAATATTATTTTGAATCCCCAGGATCTCAACAACACGCGTGACGGCGGCGATATTCTCTTGATGAATATCCAGCAATGTCGCTCGTACACGGCAATCCCGAAGACCAGCCAGCACCGGCAATAGCAACACCCCATAAGGTCCGGTGCCCGCATAGAGGACTTCCACTTCTCCCCTAATGGCCAGTTGATCCTGGATGGCTCTGGCAACTGCGACTATAAATGTGTGAGTGCGCATCAGATCCTGCAGACATTTGGCAGCCTGGATGGGAGAAAGTGCAATACCGGATTGCAATGACATGCCCAGGCTTCGCTCCAGATGATCATTGGCAGAAATGCCGGTCAACCTGCCAAACGCTGTTACCAGGGCATCAATGTGCGGCCTGGCAAATCCAGCATCAGGCTCGGTTGCCATGAGTGCCGAAACATGTTCAATAATTTCATCCGCCAACTGCTCCGGCACAATCTCCATATCGATGTTGGGTAATACATCTTTATCGTTTGGTGTTGATTGTACTGTTGGCATACGTACTTCCTGATTGCGATTCTCAGTAACCAGATACGAGACATTCCGGACAAGAGGCCTGGGGGCGTTCTGGCATTATGGTAATAACCCTAACAAGCCGTGCATCCCTAACTGCCGAAAAGTCCATCAGTGAAATCAGCAGTGAACAGCACACCGGTACTTTCTTATTGTTATGAAATGAGCTTGGAATGCCATTCAGTAAAGCTCAACTCTGCGGAGATACCCAATAAACTCAATCGAAAGTACGAGCGGTCGGCGGAAATATAAATCCCCAAGCACGAGTTCACTGATGAGAATGTGTTCAGGGAAGTGAGACCTTTGGAGATAGTTCTAAACATTACTCCAAGCTTCGATGAACCATAACTTCCTTTGATATTTTCAAGGGCTTACCTGCTTAAAAATCAACGCTTTATGAGTGATCGATTGGCAGTCCTGTTGCCAGCACAGCTATGGATGACCTATCCGGTTTTTAGTGGTATTGGAAGCGTACTATGATCCTTAAAACATAATAGACATTGGGAAATGACTTGCATTCGTACTATTAACCCGACCTGTATACCGGCCGGGTTAATAAATGGCCAACGGTACGATTCGAACATTGGTCGCTTAAAACCTTTACTCAACCACCCGCCCCCGCAAAGCCTTCGTTCTACCTCTAATGGTTTTACGGTTCATGCGTTTCTGTTGGGAGCTGCGGGAAGGTTTGGTCGCTCTTCTGGCTTTTTGTTGCACGGCAGCCCCTTGGATTAACTCCTGTAATCGTTCCATAGCATCAGCACGATTTTTCTCCTGCGTTCTGAATCGCTGGGCTTTAATAACGATCACCCCCTCCTTGCTGATGCGCCGGTCTTTCAGAGCCAACAGGCGTTCTTTGTAAAACAGTGGCAGTGAAGATGCGTTGATATTGAAATATAAATGAATGGCTGAAGAGACCTTATTCACATTTTGGCCACCCGCGCCCTGGGCGCGAATAGCTTCGAGCTGAATTTCGTGATCGGGAATGAAAACCTGATTGGAAATTTGCAACATAAATACTAATGCCGGATCAAATTGATAAATGAATGTGGTCGATCTGAACAGCCTGCCATCCAGAGCTGAAAGCCACTTTAAATAAGATCATTATCCGTTAATGATACCTTGGGAATACCGGTCGACATCGCTTTATCACTGATCAGCTGCTGTCGCCACAATATGCACCAGGAAGTGAATTTCATCGCCCACCGCAATTGCGCCACCCATGGCCTTAAAAGGTTTTAATCCCAATTGTTCATGGGTTAACGTAAATTCAGCGATCGCTGTCAGATCGTTTTCATTGACTGTTAACTGACCCGGAATCTGAAAGGTAAATGATTGCCCTTTGATGGTCACTACCGCCTCAAAAACGGTATTTTTCTGTTGCTTAAGATTGATATCCACCGTGATAACCGGGAAATCTTCAGCATCCAGCAGTTTTTTGCTGAGCATGTTCTTTCTCGTGCCTTTGGCAGCACTTTCTTTAACCGTTTCCTCCCCCCAGATATCTGGATAACGGGCAGTGGTCTCAGGCCTGTCCACCAAAAAATCTGCGGGAGATAAGACTAATTCGGTTGTCGATGTGCCCTGCGGCTGATATTGAATCTGCCCGGTCAATGGACCCAGTTCGATGACATGCCGGTGCGAAAAGGCTTTAAGAGGTCCGGCACGACCGGTCAAAATATGAAAATAGGATTGTTGGCTGTCAATATTATATACGGTGGCCCAGGCTGATGAGCAGAAAAGACTCCATAAAAATACAATATAAATCAAAAAACGACTCTGTTTCATGGTCCTTGGCTCAAGGTTAAAAATACTATCCTAACATGTCGGTTGCAGATCTTGCCTGTTCTATCAGGATTGAATATCTCTAAACGGGTAAATTATGCGTTATTGGCATTGATCGGGTTCTTGATGGATGTTGGCGGTCGCCATGAAATCTTGTACTTGTGCCGCCCAACAGAACTGCAAACGATTATAAATATGAGCAGGGAAAACCACCCGGGTAACCCTGGCTTTAATGATAGCGATCCAGATAATAGAAAACAGTATTCAAACTCTCCGTATCATTGGAAGTACCATCTATGAGGGTTTTTCTTGGGATCCGGGTTGAAGGAATGATCAAACTATTTGCCATACTAATGCCATATGGTCACTTAAACACACAGATAGCAATGACCACTTCCCCAAGCCAACAATGTTTGAATTGCCATTCGCCAACAGCGCTGTGGAGCGTTAGGGGGCCTGTGAAAAATAGGAATAGTTTTGATGAAGGCGGGGAAGCATCACCCGCAACATCGCAACTTACGGGTGTAAATAAGGATGTGAGACGGGAGCTGACAGAAAATAGGCCATTTTCAGAGATTCTTTAGGAAAGGTTCACAGGTAGCTCGACTGCGAACAGGTAGTTTCTCGTTAAGTGTCATGCGTCAGGCCGACATCACAGAATCATCATCAAAACATCCAAACAACCAGTCATTAACCTCGCAGTCAATCACCAGATGGATACGATTCTGTTCACTGTCATTCCTGACTTCATGGACTTCCCCAGCATTGATATACCAGAGCTCTCCAACCTGCATGGGAACCGGCTGCCCTTTGACCATGAAATGAACGTTGGTATCACTCCATATAGGCAGGTGCAGGCGAGCCTCACCAGAATGCCACTCCAATCCCAGGTCACGATGGGGTTTGATATGCCCTCCGGGAGCTAATCGCATTAACCGCACCGATTTCACGGGACATTGGAAAGATGCCAACCAGTTTTGCAAAGATGAACATCTTTTCAGAATATCCAGATCTCCCCACTTTCCGGTGGATTCTATCGAAAACGCCTGCAATATGGGGTGACGACCATGATGTTCTTTGAGGGTTCTTAATGGCAGAACATCCCACTTGCCATCATAACCACCGGCATTAACGTGATCGACCCAACGGGCACACAGCAAGGTTCTGATTTCGTTTCTGATCTTCGTAAAATCTACCGGTAGATCCAGACGTGAAAAAAGCATTTTTTTCCCCTGGTGACATAAGTGAGTCTTACAACCACAGCCATATTAAAGACTAATTTTGAGTCTCGATATAATTACTAATACAAAAGTATGAGATATTAATTAGCATCCTTTCATAAATTTACATAACACCAATGCTTCATACAATTTATTAACACGACAAGAATATTTATCACCTTTATAAACCGATTATAACTGCCATTGGTTTTTTAAAAATTAGTAGTAAGCATTAGTGAAACAGACACTCCGACAGGACAAAATATTTATTCCATGAAAATAAAAAATCACGTAACTATTCCAGGGGGCCTCTGAAATCCATTAGGCATTTAATTCATAAACAAGGTCTTTCTCTGATTGTTTTGAGCTGGCAGTGATGACAACGCACTATTAACCCGGTAATTAATTAGGTTGTTCTGATCTCTTTGATTGTTGCCCGGAAAAATCTGGAGATATCGCACTAAAAGCCCTGATTTCTCAAGACCCGCATTGGCTGCAAAAATGGTGTAGTGGCATTTCAGTGCCTCCCTGCATCACACGATTAGCCTGGTATATTTAATTGCCAGGCTAATAGAACTTCAACCAGAATAACGGTACTGGCATGGTATCGATGAGGTGGGTCAGAGGCAGGATTTTTTTAGGGAACCTCTGAGAGCATTGCGGGGAAGGCTACCTGCAATTCCCCGACAAAAAAGACACTCACCAGTATATCTGACGAGCAATCATTGATGGCGACCAAACATGGCTGTCCAGTATACGGAGTAGGTTGTCTGAGAGGTACCATCCAGTATGGATGCTCCCATTTCTGTGTAGTTACTGCTCATAATATTGCGACAGTGTCCGGGGCTCTTGAGCCAGCCATCCATAACACTGGTGATACCGTTATAACCGGCAGCAATGTTTTCACCGACCCAGGAGTAATTATAACCTGCATCCTTGGCGCGATTCGCCGGTCGCGATCCATCTGAACCCGTATGATCGAAGTAGTTATTATCAATCATGTCTTGGTTATGCACTGTCGCGGCGCTGGCCAGCTTGCAGTTCCAAGTTAATGCCGGTACCGCTGGGAAATAGTCACCGCCGCAACTACGAGCCTGACTTCTTGCTTCATTATGAGCCGCCAGCAATTCGGCCTCAATGTCGGTGATAACGCACTCTGCGGTCTGACCACCGCCATCCCCACTACTGTTATCTTCACCACTATCGCCACCGTTTCCGGTTTTCTGCTTATAAACCGCCAGCAAAGTCACTTCTGTATAATCGGACGATCCATGCAATAGAACATAATATGGAATGTTGGTCTCTGTTAGCGCACTACAGCTTTCTTCGTTGCCTTTTAGGTAAGGGCGACAATCGAAGTTATTGAGTTCCGGTAGCGAACCGGCCCGGACGTATAAATCAGCATCGCCCGATCCGCCGCTGATTGTAAACGTCAGGTCTGTCGCATCTGCCGGCACATCAAGCATAAAGTATCGATCTTCTCCGAAGCTGGCTGTCAACCCGGTCACCGCTTGGCCGTTACTTAAACGAAGAATCTGCTGTTGTTCTCCATCCACAGTGGTATTACACGCGGTCAGGGGAATCAACATGGCCAGTGCACAATAATATGGGTTTACTATCTTATTCATAAAACCTACTCAGCCCCGTCAGGATCACTCATTGGCAAATGTCGCACGGTGACGACGATACACAAAAAGACCGGCAATGATGTTAGTAGCATGGATTTATGCCGTATTAACAATTGCCACAGGGTGATTATTAAAGGACAGTTGAGGGGATGAATCCCGGTGCTGGTTCATATTTTTTTAAAAAACCAGCACCGAAACAAATGCTCACATGGTATTTGGCAGTGCTACTGCTCAGGCCAGTGAAATGTCCGGGCCAAAGTGCCGGTAATGGGCAGTTTCTTACAAATCAGTGCACCTGTAAGGGGAAATTCCTCCAGCACTGGTGCCGGCACATCGACCCGGGCGGAAGTCACCGCCAGATAATCAAGCTCAGGCCCACAGAAAGTGCAGGAAGTCGGACTATAGACTGGCAGGTAATGCTCTTCTAACAATTTACCAGAGGGCGATAACTGTTGAATTCGCTGCCCCTGCCAGATGGCATTAAAAATACTGTTGTCTGTTGCCAGAGTCGATCCATCTGGTGTCTGATCATGACTGTCCAGTGTCAGTAACACTTCTGCTTCTCCCGATAGCGAACCATCCGCCGTTATCGGTTGACGAAACAAAGTATGCAGCCCGGAGTCGGCAAAAATAAAATGCCGCTCATGCCACAACATAGTATTGGGAATTGAAATGTCGGTTTTGATGGTTTCAACTTTGCCGGAAGGCGCTACTCGCACAATACATCCACGCTCCGCTTCCGGTGGTTCTGACATCAACCCCACCCAATAGCTACCATCCTCCGCCACGGCAGCGTCGTTGCAACGTACGCCTTTTTCCAACTGGGGAATCTCAATAATGTCATCCAGCCGCTGTTCGGTAATATGCCATTTGGCAATTCCTTTATTGGTCGCCAACAGCAGATAGTCAGAATCGTCGCAGAGGGCAACATGGCTGGCCTTAAATGGCAACAGGGTACAACTGACAAGGTCGGGGCGCTGCCATGGCATGGCAAACAGCTCAGAACACACAATATCCACCCAGAACAGGGTTTGCAGCTCAGGATGCCACAATATTCCCTCTCCGAGCTGGTTTTCTCCAGGCCATAATACCTGCCAATCACGCAACTCTGACATTTTTTTCCCCTCAAAATAAACTATTGCTATTCTCGTTTCTCAGGTAATTTGAATCAACCATTGAATACAGCAGAGACTGGACAAACACAATTTAGTTGCGTTACATTTCCGTTCCCAGCCATCCATCTGAGGTGTATGCCAGTGAACAACTAATCCCTTAAAGCATTGTTATATCTGTTTTATTGAGGATTGGTTATGGTTGCCCCTGTCTATATTTCGTTATCACATCTGTCATATCAGTTCACCAGTGGACTGACTCTTTGGAATGATCTGAACGCCAGTTTTAGTGAGCCGTTACAGGCGCTGGTTGGTATCAATGGTATTGGTAAGTCCACTCTCGGTCGTTTGCTGGCTGGAGAACTAACGCCATCCAGTGGTCAGATACTTGCCTCTGGGCGAGTGTACTATCTGCCGCAAAGGTATTTCGGTCATGCCAATGACCGGCTCTTCAAAGTACTGGGCGTAGAACATTTCCATCGCGCTCAGATGCATGTTGAAAATGGTCTGATGCAGGAAACTGATTATGATGTTCTGGAGCATCACTGGGACTGGCTCACTCGCTTAAAACAAACAGCTGACAACCTGAACATTACCTTCCAATGGGACCTGAACGACACCTGGCAACAATTCAGCGGTGGACAGCAGAGTCAATTGTTGCGACTGGCGGCGCTGTTTCAGCAGCCTGATTTTCTCATTCTCGATGAGCCCAGTAACCATCTAGATCGGGAGCAAAAACATAATTTGCTTGAGTGGTTACTCACCGATAATGGCATTGCCAAACTGGTCATTACGCATGATCGTTTTCTGCTGAATCATATCGACGTGCTGTACGAGCTCAGTAGTAATGGTTTGTTTCATCATACCGGTGGCCTTAAGCACTATCTCGACAACAGAACGCAGCGATTGCAAAACCAGCAACTGCGCCTGAATCAAATGGACCGGCAACTGAAAATGCAGCAACGGGCACTGCAGAGTACTGTGGAAAAAAGCCAGCGTCGCGCGGCCAGTGGCAAACGCAAAGCAGAGCGGCAGGACACCAGCAAGCTGGAAGTGGATGTCAATATTGATTCAAGTGCAAAAGGCCGGAGTTCGCAGCTACACCGCCATCAGCAGGCACTGGCCGATACCCATGCTCAGCGACAACAACGATATAGTGAGCTGGAGTGGCGAGACGACATTCGCATTGAACTGCCGAACAGTCATCTTTCTCCCGGCAAAAAAGTTATTGAACTACATGATGTGGTTTGCGGCTACACCGGTTTTCAAACACGCGCAGTCACCTTTGAACTGATTGGTCCGGTTCATCTGCAGATACAGGGTTGTAATGGATGTGGCAAATCAACCCTGCTCAATACTCTGCGTGGAAATCTGCCAGTACTGTCCGGTAGCATGAACCGTCATGTCCATATGGCTTATCTGGATCAGCAGTTGTCGGTATTACAGCCCGAACAAAGTAGCTGGGATAACTTTCTGAGAATGCACCCCAGGGCCAGCCCACAAACGGTGGGAACCACTCTGGCAGCCGTCGGCCTGAAAGCGGCGAAGCATGATATTGAGGTGAAAGATCTGTCTGGGTCAGAGCAACTCAGAGCCGCCATTGCGGCAGTTCTCATGGGACCGGAGACGCCTCAGTTGCTGCTGCTGGATGAGCCCAGCAACCACCTCGACCTTGAGACAGCAGACACGCTGGTCAGCGCTATCAATGCGTTTGCCGGCGCCTTGATCATCGTCAGTCACGATGACTATCTGCTGGCCAATATTCACGTCGATCAGGTCATCTGCATGTAGCTATGGGGGGAATGCGGGTGGCCACCATGCCAGAAGCGTGGCCGGGATCCTACTAATGCACCATGGCGAAGATCATCCGCTCATTCAAGATAGCAGCGTCATGTCAATGCCCTGCGCGTGGGATGCACGCTGTCCCGGCCCTCATCATTCAGATTGGAACAGACTCACTATGAAACGATTACTTTTTCTGTCAGTGGCACTGCTGGCATCCTGCAGTAGCACTCCCGAACTGGTGCAAACCGACGAATGTGCCGGTACCACTGAGTTACCCGCGGATTTTCAATCACTGTTCAGCGAAGTCGAAGACGCAGCCTTGCTCAACAGCGCTCTTGGCAGTGCCAATAATGGCAAACTCTGCCAGGGGCAGGTATACCAGCTAAATGCGGATGCCAGCCTGACACTGTTTCGAGCCTGGAACAGCACTAACCCTTACAGTCGCATGGGTGCCTGGTGGGCCTTGCAGAAACCGGCAGGCAGCATCGCTCAATATCGCAGTGATTATGAAATCTGTTATCAGTGGTCTGCGCTGGATGCACTGGTCAGCTGCGAGCTAAAACCCGGTACGAAAGTGGTGATTGGTAATGGGCAGAGCGCTCAATGTTCGCAGTATCTTACATATCCGGTGTCTGCCGCATTACAGGTTTATCTGCCGGATGCTGATCAGAGCATGATAAACTGCAGTACCGCTGAAGCAGTGTTTTTCTGGCAATAAGCCTACAAAGATCTGCATCATGAGCCATAAGAGGTTGCCATAGTCACAACCTCTGCACCGGAATTTTCCGTCAGTTTTGGTGAGGAAGGGGCCACGTTGTCGAAGCAAACGCGGGACTTGCCAAGCCTGTCGGAAAAGGCGCTCGACAGTATTGTAAGCGCCCTCTCAAAACACTCCCCCTATCAAGCCTCACACTCGCATCAGTACTGCTCGTTCAGATAACGACTGCGGATGTGTTCCAGGAAAAAATCAGGATTGGTTTTCTGGCCGGTAGCAGCCTGCATCATGTCCTGGGCATCTATAAAACAACCATGTTGCCAGATATGTTGTTGCAGCCAGTCACGAACAAACTGAATATCACCACGGGCAAAACGATCCTGCCAGTCCGGATTCTGCTGTTTGATGGTATGAAACAACTGCACTGAGTTTAGCGCACCAATGGTATAAGACGGGAAATACCCGAACGCACCATCGGTCCAGTGGATATCCTGCATACAGCCATCTTTATAGTTACCACGAGTATCAATACCAAGATAACGTTGCATTTTGTCATTCCATGCATCGGGAATGTCTTCAGCCTCCATCTCACCATTGATCAATGCACTCTCGATCTCATATCGCAAAACCACGTGCATAGGATAAGTAACTTCATCCGCCTCCACCCGGATATAACCAGGTTCAACCACCGTATAAGACTGCCATAATGCATCGCTGTTCCAGGTCTGAGTCTGCGGTAGTTTTTCATGCATAAGTGCAGTGAAATGCTGATTAAATGCCCGTGACAGAAAAATTTGTTTTTCAAACAGCAGACTCTGACTTTCATGGATACACATGCTGTTACTTTCGCCTACCGGCAGACCATTCCAGAGTTCCGGCAGACCAGCCTCATAACTGGCATGACCGGTTTCATGAGCTGTAGCCAGCAGAGATTGGGCAAATTCGTCATCGCGATAACGGGTGCAGATTCGCTGATCACCACGAACACCGGTACTAAACGGGTGGGTGCTGACATCGAGCCGACCTGCGCTGAAGTCAAACCCCAGCATCGCTGCCAGTTCTTTGTTCAGCACCTCTTGCTGTAATACGTCAAACGTGCCGCTGATCTGGATCGACTCGCGACTGCGCTGATGATCGATGACCTGCTGTATCAGAGCCGGCAGCTCAGCCCTAAGACGATCAAAGCACTGTCCTATGAACTGGTTGGAATCGCCGCGACAATACAAATCCAGCAGGGCATCGTAAGGAGTGTCACATTCGCCGTCGCTGGCCGCCTGACGCAACTGAGCCTCTTCTCGTGATAATTTCACAACCTCACGGAAATTCCCCAGAAAACCGCTCCAGTCATTATCGATACGCTGCTGCCGCCACGCATGTTCACACTTGGCTCCGGCGAGGGTTTTGGCATGTACCAGCTCCGCTGGTAAGCAACTGGACTGACGCCAGCGACGATGCATTTCCCGTAGGCTGGCCTGTTCATTGGCCGACAAGGATTCCCCTGCGGCCTGATCCAGCCATTCTCCGACTTCTGCCGCAGTCAACAGTTCGTGTTGCAGGCCAGCCAGTTCTGCCAGAGAGTTGGCTCGCGGCTGGTTACCTCCAGCAGGCATCATGACGGCCTGGTCCCAGGCCAGAAATGTCGTGGCATGATTCAACTGAAACAAGCGGTTAAAACGCTGGCAGAGTTTATGGTAATTCCGACTCATAATGTCTCCTGAAATGGCTAATCTGTAACAATTGGCTATGCTGATTAAAACAGTTAAAAAAAAAGCAGGCCCTATGTCATACGTCTTATTAGTGGACGATAGTCCGGTCATCCTTAAAATACTGCGTCATCTGGCAACCCGTATTGATCATCATGATGCCGTAGCTGCGGCATCTCTGAGTCAGGCAAAACAGATTCACCAACAAAACCCGGACAGTTGTTTTGCCGCTGTCGTGGATCTGACCCTGCCAGATGCGTCATCAGCAGATATCGTCGACTATTTTATCAATGCGAAGGTGCCGACCATCGTACTTACCGGCAACTTCGATGAAAAGCTGCAAAACCAATTGATTCAAAAAGGCATTGTTGACTATGTCCGTAAGGAAGGTCGTTATTCTTACGAATATGCCATCGATCTGGTGAACCGTCTGTCCCGCAACCTGAGAACACGGGTACTGGTGGTTGAGGATTCCAAGGCAGTTCGCAGTCATATCAGGCATTTACTGCAAACGCAATTGTTTGAAGTACTGGAAGCCGGTAACGGACTGGAAGCTCTGAAAGTATTAAAGCAACACCCGGAAATCAAACTGGTAATCACCGATTATGAGATGCCCGAAATGGATGGGTTCGAACTGGTGCTGACACTGCGCCATAAACTGGACCGTCAGGACATGGTCATTATCGGCCTGTCGTCGACAGAGGAAGCTAATACATCCACCCGGTTCATTAAAAACGGAGCCAATGACTTTCTGGCAAAACCCTTTAACAGTGAAGAATTTCATTGCCGCATTCACAGCAATATGGATAACCTGTATCTGCTGGAACGGGTACAGGCCATGGCCTATGAAGATGATTTGACCGGACTCCCCAACCGTCGCTGGTTTTATGAACATGCGGAACCAGCCCTGGCACTGACCAATCAACATCATAAACCGTTTTGTCTTGCTCTTCTCAGTCTTGATGAATATCAGGCACTCAATGATGCTTACGGCCGTGATCTCGGTGATCGGCTACTGACTTTTTTTGCCCGCGAACTACGCGAGTCTTTTCCAAAACAGATCCTGGCCCGCACCGGTGTGGAGGAATTTGCCATCGTATTTCCTGGTCAGGATCAGGAACAAAGTGGTGAGCTGCTCAATCGATTTAAACAGCACATTGCGGTGCAGGCAATTGAACACGGAGAGGAAGACATATTTATCACCTTTACCGCCGGCATAGCCAGTCAACCCGCCCGTTCGCTGGACAATTTCCTGCTTCGGGCCAATAACTGTCTACTGGAAGCCAAGCACGCTGGCAGCAATATGATCTTTGGAGAAGAATGAGAAGATAAGGTCTTTACTTTAATCATCCTGCAGATCGATTGTTTTTCCTGACCACATTTGTTATTTACGTGGCTTGTCCTCATTTTGCCTGATTCAAAGGGGCCCTCATGAAAAAAGCGCTGCTTCGCGGGATCCTGAATATTCTCCCATTAGTCATCTCTATCTGGCTGTTCTGGTCCATTATTGAAACATTGGATGACTTGGGGTTGTCGTTGCTGCAGTTGCTGGGCTGGTCGACACCATGGCCCGGAAGCGGCTTCGTCCTGATTATCGGTCTGATTCTAACCATTGGCCTGGCATTCAGCGTCAGCCCTATCGTCTGGTTGTATCAGCGGATGGAGGTGCAGTTACTGCGGTTTCCATTGTTTAAAACTGTATATGGTTCGATCAAGGACCTGGCGTCACTGATGAACCGCAACCCCACCCAGAACAAACACCGGCAAACAGTACTCATCAAACAACCCGGCGGCCACTATATTGTCGGTTTTGTGACCAGCGACCATGTGCCTTCACCACTGACAGAGGCTCTGCCCGATGAGCCGGAAGAGTGGGTACCGGTATTGTTTCAGCTCAGCTATCAGATTGCCGGAGTAACGATACTGGCGAAAAAGTCTGATCTGATTTATGTGGACTGGTCTTTTGAAGAGGCCGTTCGTTTTATGTTGACCGCCGGTATTTCACAGACCGGCAGCCAGACGACCAAGGGGGGATAATGATTAAGACCGTAATCGTTGGTTACGGCTATTCTGCCAAAACTTTCCATCTGCCGTTTTTAACGCTGAATAATGCTTTTGATGTGGTTGGATTCGTATCATCAAGGCCAGAAGAAATCCTGGCCACCTACCCGGTAACCCAAATCTTTTCGCAACTGTCAGAATGTCTGCAGAGACTGAAACCAGACCTTGTCATTGTGACCACACCTAATCATCTGCATTTCAGTCAGGCAAAGAGTGCGCTTCTAGCAGGTGCCCATGTGGTGGTGGAGAAGCCATTTACGCTAAACACTGCTGAGGCTCGGGAGCTCATTGAACTTGCACGCCGGCAACAGAAAAAACTGACCGTTTTTCACAATCGCCGCTGGGATGGAGATTTTCTGACGGTGAAAAAACTAATTTCTTCCGGCAAACTGGGAGAGGTTAAAATATTCGAAAGCCGCTTTGATCGCTTTCGACCACAAATTCGCAATCGGTGGCGAGAAAATGCGGGACCCGGATCTGGCATTTTTTGGGACCTGGCGCCGCACCTGATTGATCAGGCGATCACGTTATTTGGATTACCTATCAATACCAACTCTCAGCTTTATACTTTACGCAAATCAGGCGAAAGCACCGATGCTTTCCATTTAACATTGAGTTACCCCGATAAGGTCGTTTATCTTTCCTCCTCACCCTTTCAGGCTGGCGACAATGAACGCTTTAATATTCAGGGAACTCTTGGCAGTTTTCGAAAGTACGGACTGGATCCACAGGAAACACAGTTAAAACAGGGCCTTACCCCCGGAACTGATGAGTGGGGCATGGATAAACTGGAATATTATGGGACTCTTTTCACAGAACTAGAAAAAAACTCTCTGAAAACTGAAATTGGTTGCTATGAACAATTCTTTCTACAACTGGAAAACTCTATCCTGAATAACGATGATGAACCGGTCATACCCGAAACCATTATTCCCGTTATTGAGATGATTGAAAATTCCATAACATCAATATAAGCAAACATTATAAGAAGTACTTTAAATACCACTCTATTACGCAGAAAAACTTATAGAAATCATGTTAAATGGAATTGATTGTTAACAATAAAGAGTCCGACAACATAGACAAAAAACCAGAACGTTTCTGAGTATCGTCGGTGACCAGGTCAGTAAAATGGTTTTGCGGGAAGCAGGAGCTTATAAGACATAAATGATTAATTTGAGCAATTTTTTTAACACGGTGTTGGTAATGCCGGTATTTTTTCAGAAGATCTTTAGCAGACAATTATTACTTAATATCAAAGCCATGATAAGTATTGATTTCATAGCAACAAGATCAACAGGAATATCTTCTCGACTCACCTCCCGATGTACATCATCACGAAGGCAGCCATTACACAGACACAGATAGATCTGGAAATAAAGGATTACAAAATGGAAAACAGAACCTGCCAGTACCATACAGATAGAATGATAAAAGGTAATGCCCGTACTGTATTTAATATGAATGATCAATACACTTTAACAAATGGTATTACTGGTGTGATTCAAATGACAGCCGGACAGCAGCCATGCCGGAGGTACTGTGCCTAAGTCTGCTGAAATCAAAACACTCATCATCCTGATTGCATTTACGTTGATTACGGTGATTGTTTATTCTCTGGGATCGTTTAATACCACTCTGGACCTGCTTGACCCGGAAGAGGGATTCATGATTATCCCCATTCAAAACCACGGGGCCTCAATCAAAAAAATATACAACCATAAGCACCGTCTGGAACTGATCTGTCATATTGATGACCCCAAAGTCGAAAGATTCTGCGGCTTTACAGTCATGCTATCTGATGATATGCGCCACGGCCGGGACTTCTCCCACTTCCAAAAAATCAGGTTCCAGGCCACATACAACACCCCTCAGGTAGAGAAAGGCATTCGTATCTACCTGCGTAACTTCAACCCTGATTATTCCCGGCTGAATGAGCCGGTGACGATCAAGTTCAATTCATTTATGTTACCCCCTCCAGATGGCAAACCGCTGACGATTCCCATGAATCTTCTACAGGTCGAAACCTGGTGGATAGCTCTGCTGAAGATGAATCTTGAGCATGCCAGGGTAGAGCTCAACAATGTATCGATGGTGGAGGTGTTGTCGAATTCCATAACGAGTACCGGTGATTTTGAGCTGACTGTCGATCAACTGACGTTTCAGGGAGAGCTGATATCAGGTTTTAATCTGGCCAAAATCCTGTTGGTCATCTGGTTTGTCACAGCCATCGTACTGCTCAACAGCAATCGCCTGAAGCTTCAAAAAGCCATAATCAGTGACCCATTGACCGGCGCACTGAACCGACGCGGCCTGCTTCATCACTTCGAGCGGATGAAGTCATCCGGTGACTATAAAGTCACTACAGCATTCTATGTCAACCTGGATAACTTCAAGCAGATAAATGACAGCCTGGGACATCAGATCGGTGATCATATCCTGAAATGCATCAGTCAGCGTATTCAGGCACTGCTGACAGAATACGAACCTGATCTGCTGACACGCCCGGCCTTTGGTCGTTTTTCCAGTGATGAATACCTGATCATTTTTCATCATCTCAGCCAGGAGCAGCTTCAATGGATGGACTGCCGTCTGCATCAGGCCATCAACGAACCAATGCACTACGAGCAGATGGATCTTCAGGTCTATGCCAGTATTGGTATAGCTGTTACAAACAAACCAGATACATTTGATGAATTGTTCACCCGGGCCGATACCGCCATGCGTATCGCCAAACAGAGTGGCAAAAACCTGAGCCGGATGTTTGACAGTGAAATCTATGCCATTCGACAGGAGCGAATCAAGCTCGCGGCAGATCTGCGACAAGCGATCAACCTGCAGGCTTTCGAGCTACTCTATATGCCTATCTTCGCTTCAGACACCCTGAAAATTAAGGCTGTGGAAGCGCTCATTCGATGCAACTATGAACCGATCAAACATATTGGTCCGGAAGTGTTTATTCCAGTGGCAGAGGAATATGACCTGATTCAATCAATCGACCTGTGGGTCATAGAAACCATTTTCAAGCAGTTGCAGAACAACCGGCAATTGAATCAGTTTTCAAACCTGAAATTCAGCATTAACATTTCCGCCAAGGAACTCTATAACGTTAATTTTCCCAATATTCTGGCTGAGTGGATTGCGCGCTACGACGTGGAACCAGCCATGGTTGAGCTTGAAATCACCGAAACCTGTCTGGTCGATGTGGGCGACAGTGTGATCAATAATATCAATCGACTTAAAAGACTGGGCTTCTCAATTGCGCTGGATGACTTTGGCACCGGTTATATGGCATTCAATCAGTTGAACCTGTTCCCTGTTGACACCATTAAAATCGATAAAAGTTTCGTCAATTCTTTTGATCCGACCAAACAACAAAGATCAGTAGCCATCGAGGCAGTACTGTTGCTCGCAGAATCCTTTAACCTGAGAACCGTTGCCGAAGGTGTGGAAACACAGGAACAATATTTGTATCTGAAAAAACAAAAGTGTCAGTTCTTTCAGGGTTACTTCAAAAGCCCGCCGCTGGACTGGCAGACACTCTGCCAACGCTGGCATCAATTAGAAGCTGCTTGCCCCAAAGAAAACCGAGTGCTAGGATCACCAGCATGAACGCATATATCTTATTTAACATTTCATCAACCACCACCACCTCAACCACGGAGTTGCTTGGGGGGTAAGGTGTATTGATTTTAAAAAACTCTCTGAGCGCAAGCCAGGGAGTTTTTTTATGCCTTCGGTTTTGTGTTCAGAGTTTGAAAACCACTGGAGGCAAGTATGAAATCCCATCGCGAAATCGGCGAAAAACTCGATCTGTTCCACTCAGAACCCCAGGCACCGGGCATGATGTTCTGGCACCCTGACGGCTGGCGGTTATTTCAGAATATTGAAAACCACATGCGCTCTGTTTATCTCGCTAATCATTTCAGCGAGATACGGACTCCACAGTTCATGAAAAAAGAGCTATGGCAGATATCCGGCCATCTGGAGAAGTTCGCCGACAATATGTTTATTGGCGGAGACGCGGATATGCCGAATGACTATGCACTAAAGCCCATGTCCTGCCCGGCACATATCCTGTATTTTCAGCGAGGCGTTCACAGTTACCGGGAGTTACCAATAAAGTTGTTTGAGTTTGGCCTGGTGCATCGCAATGAACCTTCCGGGGCACTCAATGGCTGTCTGCGCTTGCGCCAGTTCACTCAGGATGATGCCCATGTTTTTTGTGACTGGCAGCAGGCCGAGGCCGAGATCATTGCCTTTCTTGAACGGGCGCAGCAGGTTTATCGGTTGTTTGGTTACCGTGAGTTTCAAATTAAAATATCGACTCAACCGGAGAATGCCTTCGGCTCGGACGAAGATTGGCAACGCGCGGAACAACTGCTGGCTATAGCCTGCCAGCATGCCGGTCATGGGTTTGAATGGCAGGTCGGCGAAGGCGCTTTTTATGGCCCCAAAATTGAAATCAGTCTGCACGACAGTATGGGACGCGAATGGCAATGCGGCACAATTCAATGTGATTTCAACCTGCCACAGCGGTTTGATCTGTCGTATGTCAATGAACAGAATGAATTTATCCGGCCGGTGATTCTGCATCAGGCCATGTATGGTTCTATCGAACGATGGATAGGTATTCTGCTGGAAAGTTATCAGGGCATACTTCCAGCCTGGATTCACCCGCTGCCGGTTGCCGTTGCCGCAGTCACTGAAGCCAGCCGTGATTATGTGCAATCACTTCAACAGCAGTTACATTCAGCTGGAATCGCCTCTCGTGTTGATGTCGGTTCAGGCAGCGTCTCGCGAAAAATCAGGCGATTTTATCAGTACCATGTTCCCATCATGATCATTGTTGGTGAGCAGGAAGCCAAACAGCAGACTGTGCAAATACGGCTGAGAGGTTCAAAAGAGGCCATGAAAACACTGAACCGTGATGAACTGGTATCGTTTGTCCAGCAACAGATCCATCAACCTGTCACAGAGGTTTGAGTAAGCAAACAATACGACCGGTTTCTCGAAAGCCCATCGTTTTATGGGCCTGTATGCTGTGGTGATTGGTCACCTCAGCATCACTGGCCAGCTCGGTAAACCCCTGCTGACGGGCCCATTCTTCCGCTGCGGCCATCAACATCCGGCCATATCCCTGGCCACGCATATCGCTATCGATATACCAACCTTCGACGTAGGGTACCCGATTATGGGTACTGCCTTCAGCATAAGCGCGGATATTCAGTTCGATCATGCCACCGAGTTGTCCATTACTCCGTTCCAACACCAACACGGTGGTAAGGTGCAAAGGGCTGCCTGAAAAATACTGCGATATCTCCGCTGCAAAGTCGGCCTCGATATCCGGCCAAAGCTGCTCGCGCAAACGACACCATTGCTCTGCATCACGCACGTCAACCGGCCGCACTTTCATAATCTTAGTGACGCCTCAGACGCTGCATCAGTTCTTCAACACTGTTGAGCACCACAAGTGAACGGGTTACTTCAGGCCAGGCAAATTCGTGACTGATCATATTATCGAGCAGCGAGATAAAAGCGTCGTAGTAACCAAACAGATTCAATAAAAAACAGGGTTTTTGATGATAGTTCAGCATGTGCCAGGTCCACACCTCAAACAGCTCTTCCATGGTACCGGGTCCACCGGGCAGAGCCACGAACGCATCGGCCATATTCATCATCTGCATTTTTCGTTCATGCATGTCTTTCACGGTATGCAATTCGGTCAGTCCCATGTGGGCCATTTCCCGGTCTACCAATGCTTCGGGAATGACTCCGTACGCTCTGCCGCCATGGGCCAGAACGGCATCCGCAACAATCCCCATCAGACCCGAATGACCACCACCGAACACCAGGTCCCAGTGATGTTCAACCATACTTTGCCCCAAGGCCTTGGCTGCCTGGGCATAACGAGGGTCTTTACCGGGTTTGGAACCACAATACACCGCCAGTTTCATAGCTAATCTGTCCAATGCTGAATGTTCCATTCAGAGTAACATATTTCCATTTAACGAAAATACGAACGGAAGAAGGAAGTCATGATTACACGGCAATAATTGCTGCCGAACCTGACTTCAGAGCGATTGCGAGAAGCAATCGCGAGAGTTAGAGCAGGAGTGGGCCCGGAGAGAAGAGATCCCGTACAAATCTATCTGCACGGGATGTTACCAGGCCGTTATTCATTCAAATGCACGTTATTCCAGAGCCCCGACAATGGCATCCACGATTTCCGGATTAATCTGCGCACCGGTATGACGATCGAAAATACTAAAGCCATAGGCATTGGCATAACCATTGTCCCAGTAGACAGGCACCATGTCGTGCTCGACTGCGGATTTGGAGATATATTCATTCCAATAAACCCGGTAGCGCTCGTGACCACTCACCGCAGGTCTGGAAATCACACCATATTCACCCAATATGACACCAATACCACGATCCACGAAATGAGACTTCATTTTCTGGAACTGGCTGTCCACATAGGATTCATTGGCCCAGGTTTCAGTCACGTTCGGGTCAGTGGCCAACGCTCCCCATTGGGTAATATTGCTGTTCTCATTCAAAGTGAAGTTATAGGGATCGTAGTAATGCACTTCCATCAACATTCTCTCCGCGACAGTATCAGTCGGGATCTGAGCAAAGTTCACGGTATGATCAATATTGGTATTGAAGCCCTGTACCACCAGGTAACGGTCAGCATTCTTGCCACCTGTTTCACGCACGGTGGTTATAAATGTCTGGTTAAAGCTGTTTTGTACGGTGTAATACTCGTAAGTTGGAGTCGTATAATCGCCTTCAACCATGACTTCATTGGTACCCGCAAACAGTAAACGATGATCGTAGTCGCGGAAGTGAGTGGCAATCTGTTTCCACATAATCGCCAAGCGGTTGTTTACATAATCCTGCTGATCATACGTCGGTTGCATCCAGCCGCCGTCCCAATGAATATTCATGATGACATACAGGTCAGCATTCAGCGCATAATTAACCACTTCCTCCACCCGATCCATCCAGGCATCAGTAATGGTAAAGTTGGATGCATTAGAGAACTTGCTCCAGGCCACCGGCAGACGCACAGTATCGAACCCTGCCGCTTTAACAGAGTTGAACAATTGCTGGTTCAGCAGAGGATTACCCCAGTTGGTTTCGCCACCCGTCGCATCCAGTGAGTTACCGGCATTCCAACCAACTCCCATCATGTCGGTCAGTTCCACAGCGGATGGTTCATTACCAGAGCCGTTATCTCCGCCATTGTCACCGCCGTTATCACCTCCGTTGTCTCCGCCGTTATCGCCTCCGTTGTCTCCGCCATTGTCACCGCCGTTATCGCCTCCGTTGTCACCTCCCGCAACGACGCAGCTGGTGATGGTTCCCATGGCATTATCACCGTTGCCTTGAAAACCGAATTCTGTCGATTGACCGGGCTGTATTGTGGCATTCCATTCGAGACTATTGGCGGTATAAGGATTACTGCCTGATAAATTGACATTCCAGGAGTTGACGATAGTGGTCGCGGCGGAATAGCTCCATTCAACCTCCCAACTGGTGATAGCCGTCGTGCCGTCATTGGTAAGTTCAATGGCGCTGGTGAATCCTGACCCCCAGTCATTGATGACTTTGTATTCACACTGCACAGCCTGAACCTGATATGACAGCAACGATGCTGCCACAAGCATCCCACCAGCCTTCAGAGCTCTCAGGGATGTTTTGAGTTTATGGGAAAACATAGTGATTATCCTTTGGAATATTATGACTAACAAAATCTGAAACCCGATATAGCCGCAATGCCGTTAAAGATACTTATCGCAGCTCTAGAACAGAGGCGCATCGTTGACCGGCAATAGATATACAGACACAACAAATCCGGTTGGTAGCGTTTTATAAAATCAGAAAATTTTTCTGCTGCCGTATCGACTATTTTTTATGGCGATAAACGATACGTGATCACAACGTTGCCTGACATAGCTTCATACTAATGAATGAAAACCCGTTTGATATCATGATCAGGCTCGTCATCAACACACTATTTTGTATTACGGGTTTATAGACAACATTGTTTATAAGTTAATGAAATAAAAGATTTTTTTGTTTTTAAGGCAAAAACGATACGTTTATTTTTTTATAATCGCCCTTAAATCTGTGATTGAGTTCGCGGCAGGACACAGTTAACAGACCATGTCAGGAGCAAATTTCGATAAAGACATGTACCGTATACCCGATGTTTTCGAAGCAAAAAACCTGAAAATTATGAAAAAAGAGAAATAGCATCGATCGGCAAACCGATGCATGCGATTGAAGATGTATGACCTGATGACCAAAACGGCCTTTGATCATCAGGCCGGCAGGAAAACAGTCTGCTTAAAATTCACCCTGCAGCCAGATCACCATGTCGTCGATTTTCAAGTTCTCCCATGCGGGCGATATCACTTGCGGATCAGCATTATTCATACGCTCTTGCAGCGTTTTCAGGCTCCAGTCCCCTTCAATATGCAGCCTTCTGGATTCCCACTGAATACCGCGTTGCTGCCACAACGACGCACTGGCCCATGATCCCTTATCCTCGATAAAAACCGGATCAGCCTGTTGATCATTATTCAGATCAATCATAAACAGGTGCCAGTCGATTTGCCGATTGCCGCGCCACTCCTCGCGATCGTTATAAAGAGCCTCCAGAAGCCCCTCTGGAAGCTCTGCTTGCGGTGGATATACAGACAACTGTCGTTCAAACGACTGCAGTAACAAGCCTTCATCGACCTCTCTGTCACGCCTATGATATTGGCTGTCTGCCAATGCCAACAGCAAAGCATCATCATCACTATACTGTTGTTTCAGTTGCTCAGCAGCGAGAAAACCGGGCAGTCCCAAATGGTAAAATAAATACCATGGGTCAATCGCACTCACATCATGATTTTCTTCATATCGGGAAATTTGATCAGCCGCACTTATTTTACGTAAATCGATCAAGGGTGAATTTAACAGGACCAGCGAGACAATCAGCATGATCCCCGCAGCGTTATTGGTACGTCCAATTTCCGTCGGCCAGGCATCCCACCGACGCAGAATATGCCAACTATAAGACAGCACCAGGCTTGCCAGAAACGCCCAGATCACAAGCGCCCAGCCACGCTCAACTGTAACCCCGTATTGCTGAATACGGAGATACAAACCATATGCGGCAATCAGGGAGAAGACCGGTAGCAACAGACAAGCCGCATAAATTATCCGATGCAACCAGAGACCATAAATCCGGCGATCTCCACACTGATAGACTGCGTTCAAGAAAAACAGCAGACACCCCTGCAGAGATAGAACCATCACCGTACCTTTACCGGTATTCCACAACGCCTGTAATCCGGTAAACGGCAAGGCCAGTAGGAACAGCACAGCCATGATCACCAGCAATGGCAACAACCACTGACTGAAAACCCGCAACAAAGACACCAAGGTATCCAACAACGATTCCAGTGACCGAAACAGAATAATGCCACCCGCGAATGCCAGTGCTAGAACCGGATAGTAAAACCATATACGGTCGAACAGTTCACTGAAGAAATCGATACCGATCAGCTTGAACAACTCCGCCCACAACATCATCAATGCCCAGACAATCAGAGTAAAGAACATACTCAATAACAGAATGAAGAGGTTACGCCAGACGGAGTGAAACAACGGTGCATAGCAATTTGACTGTCTGTCAGCCCAGCGTTGTAAATAGCTCTGACCGACAAAACACAAAATGGTGATACTGCAGATGAAGTTAAATTTAATGTAATGATCGTACAACTGATCAACGGGCAACAATTGCAGACCAATATAGGTCGCCAGACTGGCCAGCAAGACTGTCACTATGGCCAGGCCGATGTACATCCGCCGACGATTATCGGTTCGCAGACCCAACTGCAACATACAAGGAATGGTAAGTGTGAGGCTATATAGAAGAAACAGCCAAACCGGTTGTTCGAAAGGCCACAGCTGCGCATCCAATTGCACCCCCAACGCCCCAAGAGCCAACCCCTGGAGCAATCCGGCCAGCAAAATCGTTCGCCGTGGAATAGTGACTATATTCATATCGATCTCAAAGTCCTTATCAATGGTTTTTTCCTGATTAACTGCAAATAGACGCGATGTTCGGGTATATGGTTGAGAACGACCAGAGGAATATTTGAATAAGATCGGTGCAGAAGCCAGGACAAGGCAAAAGTCTGTACCCAATCCATAGAGATCAGATGTTTAACACTGCTTGGGCAACGCTGATCATTATTCACAGAATGCATAGCTATTTTCATGGGAATCGCGCTCCATGTTACCCTCTACGGCTGCAAACAACGCGAGCATCTACTTAAGGAACCTCTGAAAAATGGCCTATTTTCGCGCAGGACGTTGTCAGCCCCATCTCACATCCTCATTAACACTCGTAAATTGCGGTGTTGCTTCCTCGCCGGCATCAAAACTATTCCTATTTTTCAGAGGCCTCTTAACTTTATGATGCAGCAAGATATAATCCAACGGCCTGGTAGCTTCGCTACTTTTTAATGACCATTCAGGAATCCCACACCGATTATGAGCGACAAGCCTGCAAATTTTTTAACCAATATCATTGATGCAGATATGGCGAACGGTAAACACAACCATATTGTTACCCGCTTCCCCCCCGAGCCAAACGGCTATCTGCACATCGGCCACGCCAAATCCATCTGTCTGAATTTTGGCCTGGCACAGCAGTATAACGGTGAGTGCAATCTGCGCTTTGATGACACCAACCCAGAAAAAGAAAGCCAGGAATATATCGACTCCATCCAGGCGGACATTAAATGGCTGGGCTTCCAGTGGGCGGGTGAAGTCAGGTATTCCTCTTCCTATTTCGATGCTTTATATGAGTACGCCCTGCATCTGATTCGTAATGGCGATGCTTATGTATGTGAACTGACACCTGAACAGGCCCGTGAATATCGGGGCACGTTGACCGAACCTGGGAAAAACAGTCCATTTCGTGACCGCAGCGTAGAAGAGAACCTTGAACTGTTCGAACAAATGCGTCGTGGCGATTTTGATGAAGGTCGTTGTTCTCTACGGGCCAAAATCGATATGGCCTCCCCCAACATGAACCTGCGCGACCCGGTGCTGTACCGGATCCGTAAAGTGGTCCATCACCAGACGGGTGATAAGTGGTGTATTTATCCCAGTTACGATTTCACCCATGGTCAGTCCGATGCCCTTGAAGGCGTCACGCATTCCATCTGTACTCTGGAATTTGAAGATCATCGCCCGTTGTATGAATGGTTCCTCGACAAACTGCCTGTCCCCTGCAAACCCCAGCAGTATGAGTTTGCCCGTTTAAACGTCAACTATACCGTCACCAGCAAGCGTAAACTCAAGCGGCTGGTTGATGAAAACGTAGTATCTGGCTGGAATGATCCACGGATGCCAACCATTAGCGGCATGCGCAGACGTGGTATTCCGGCTGCCGCTCTGCGTAATTTCTGCGATATGGTCGGCACCAACCGTAGTGACGGTGTGGTCGATCTTGGCATGCTGGATTTCGCCATTCGTGAAGAGCTGAACGAACATGCCCCACGGGCCATGTGTGTCCTAAATCCACTGAAAGTGGTGTTTACCAACATTGCCGAAGATCACCTGGAAATGGTGACCGCACCGGTACATCCGAACAAAGAGGAAATGGGAAGCCGCTCGTTGCCGTTTACTCATGAAATATACATCGACCGTGCAGATTTCAGCGAAGACACTTCGCTTTCACGTAAGAAATTCAAGCGTCTGGTCATGGGTGATTACGTCAGACTGCGTAGTGCTTACGTGATCAAAGCAGAAGAAGTGATCAAAGACGATCAGGGGGAAATTATTGAATTGCGCGCAAGCGTGGTAGAGGGCACCGTCGGCGCCAATCCACCAGAGGGCATCAAGCCTCGAGGCGTGATTCACTGGGTATCAGCCAGCAAAGGTGTTAAAGCGACCGTACGCGTGTACGACCGGCTGTTCAACCACGAGACACCGGATCGGGGCAATGACGACTTCATGCAACACCTGAACCCTCATTCTCTGGAGATTCTGGAAAACTGCTGGGTTGAACCCGGCCTGGAAGTATTACCACCAGAAAGCAGCTTCCAGTTTGAACGTGAAGGCTATTTCTGTATTGATCAATACGATTCCAGTTCGGAGCAGTTGGTGTTGAACAAGACAATTGGTCTGAAAGACGTTTGGGAACGCAAAGCTTCCTGACCTTTCCTTCGACAAAGTACAGTTCCGTCAACAATAACGACGGAACTGTGTTCTCCCGCCATAAACACTCTTCAGCATTTCACTTTGCCATCAGGCTGTATTCCAGCGGAACCATTAACTCACTACACACCACATGGCTCATCGTTGCTTCTCTGAAAAGATACAATGCTGGAAACACGTCCGGTCGGTTATTGTGAGGAGAACCAGGAGTTCATCAATGAATCCGCCGGCAGTCAAAAAAAGAGGCTCCTCGCAGAGCCGTTGAGATATGACATTCCAGGGGGAATCAGTCAATATTCCCGGCAGAATTTCGCCGGGTAAAGGGAAAACAGTTAACGACCTGTTCGTCTGAAAATCGCGAGCACCAGCAGCAGGCTCAGCCCACCAAATGCACCTGATCCATTGATTTTTACAGAAACACTATCTGTTGTGCTATCAGTGCCGCCGCTATCGTTGTCATCATTATGATTGTTAGCAGAATCATCTGTTATGACAGGAATCGTGACACTGGCAGCCTCAGAATTAAAATCGGACAGCTCTGCCTGGCTGACCTTAACCCAGTAATAGTAAGTCATGTCCGGATTGACCGTTGTATCGATATAACTGCGACTGTCTGCCGACAGCAAAGCAAGTCGCTGCCGGCCACCGGGATTTGAATCGACGTCCCGATAAAGCTGCAAGCCAGCCACACTGGCATCGCTAATATCCCAGTTTAGCTGCACCTCATTGTTATCATTCAGTCTGGCAGTTAATGCAATCGACGGGCTCACCGCACCGCCATCAGGGTTACCATCACCGGGATCCACCTGACAGTCACCGGTTGAGACCGCCAGATTGCTGTTATCTCCAGCCAGAGTGGTGACAATGTCTCTGACACAACTCGTCGCATCCAACGTATATGGATACGGGATCTCAATCGTTGTGGTAGAAACGACATTCGGACCTGCAGGAAATTCCCGCTCAGATGCACTCCAGGTTACCTTGTCGAATATATTTCCACTGACATCCCAGAATCCCATATCTGTCGTATAGAAAGTACCTATCGGGTTCTTCACATCTTCGAAATAGTTATTTTCAGCTTTTATTCGACCACCTATGCGGGGATTCATGGCCGATTTGGAAACATGCAGATAATAATTGTTGTAGGAATGGGCGGTGGCATAACGCAATAATGGCATGCGGGAATCCACTGTCTTATACCAGTTATGATGGAAAGTGATGTAGTTATTCTCATTGTCATTATCACTTGATCCAACCAATCCACCTCGACCGGAGTGATGCAGGTAATTATAAGAAACGGTGACATACTGAACACCGGCTTTCATATCGATCAGCGAATCGTAACCATCTTTTTCACCACCGGAAGCCTCCAGCTCACAGTGATCAATCCAGACATTATGAACATCTTTTTCCAGACCAATGGCGTCCCCACCATTGGAAATCGGCGAGCCTGATTTTTTCACATTGCGAATATGAATGTTTCTAATGACAATATTCGAGGACTCCCGAATATGAATACCAATCTCATCAAATATTGCCCCATCCCCTTCGCCGATCAGCGAAATATTACTGACCCGTTTAAACTGGATTGAACTATCGGTGGTATCGCAGCTGCCACTGAATTTTGCTGTATTATCATGACTGATCATACCACTGACATAAATGACCAGAGGGGTATCATCGGCAGCGCGATTACACATGGCTTCATGAATGCCTGCACCACTGGTCACATGAACAATTTCACCGCCCTCTCCACCGGTGGTACCACCATTCATACTGGCATAACCTTCGAGGGAGGCTGCTGCTGTTTCACTACCTAAAAAGATCATTCCCATACCAGTCAGCAACCATCCGCCTAACTGGAAAGACTTGTTCATGATCATTGAAATGCCCTCTGCTGGAATTCTTGTGTATCAGCTTTGTCTGAAGCTTTAACAAATATTGATAACACTAAAAATATTTTTAAGCAGTGAAGAATCTGGTGATTGTGATTTCTCACACATTTAAAAAGGCAGGATTTTGAACAAACTCCCATTTGTCGTTCAGGCACCCAAACCATTGGGCGAATGAACAAATGAAAATAACTGACTTAGAAATTAGCCTGACAACCAAAAAAAATCAGCAAAAACCTTTTAGGAAACCTTTGAAAAATGGCCTATTTTTCAAAGGCTCCTTCGTTGTCAGGCCATAATGGCTGCTGGACAATCAAGTACCAAACTGCGGCGAATTAATGACCGCCCTTCACGCCTGCTGCTGCGGGTTTTTTTAGGAATGCGGTCAGAATCATCAACAGAATGAAACCGCAGGCCAGCAGCGTAAACACATCTGCAAAAGCCATCAACCACGACTGCTGTGTAACCATCCCTGCCAATTGTTTGAGCGAAGCCAGCGAACCGTCCAGTCCGTGAGCGTCATAATTATGGCCAACAGCACCCAACCACCTTTGTACGGAATGATTTCCCCAATCAATCGACTCGCTGAGACGAGAGTAATGAAAATCTGTCCGCTGGGTTAGAACGGTATTGATAATGGCAAGACCGACCGCACCTCCAAGGTTCCGCATCAGATTAAACAGGCCCGAGGCATTATTGATTCGCTCCGGCGGCAGGGTTCCCAATGCAATATTATTAATGGGCACCATGCACATCATCAGCGATATACCGCGCAGAATCTGCGGTACAACCAGTTCATCATATCCCCAATCGGCGGTGATACCGGAGATCATATAGGTACTGACAGCAAACAGGGCAAAACCGATTCCCATCATAACCCGGAGATCAACGACACCCGCCAAACGACCGGCAATCGGTGCCATCAAAAACATGCTCAGACCGGAAATAAACATGGTCTCGCCAATTCGCAGAGCGTCATATCCCTGAATTCTTGCCAGATACAATGGGTACAAATAGGTTAACCCGTATAATGCTATCCCCACCATAAAGGTAAACAGTGACCCCACAGCGAAATTGGAATTGGTATACGCCCGCAAATCCACAACTGGAAACTCCGCTCTGAACACTCTGATAAAAAAGGCGATTCCACCCAGTGCCATAATGGCAGTTAGCATGAGAATTTCCGGGTCCTCAAACCAGTCCTTACCGTTTCCTTCTTCCAGCACATATTCGAGACAACCCAGGAAAACGGCCATGAACAGCAAACCCCACCAATCAAATTTCTTCATTAACCTGAAATCAGGCTTGTCGAAATCAATGTACTGCCAGGCCAGTAACGTCACCAGGATTCCGGGAAACACATTAATGAGAAATAACCAGTGCCAGCTCATCATATGACTGATATAACCACCGACCGTAGGACCAATCGTTGGCGCCAAGGTCGCAATCAGACCAACAATGGCAGATACAGTATTGCGGTGAGAACGGGGGAAAATTGTAAACGCAGCTGCAAATACAGAAGGAATCATACCGCCGCCGATAAACCCCTGAAATGCCCGGTAAATAATCATCTGATCAATAGAGGTTGCCGTTGCACACAACGCGCTTGATAGTGTGAAACCGGCTGCGGATACGGTAAACAGAACCCGGGTCGATAAAACCCGCGCCAACGTACCCGATAACGGCACCATGACGACTTCTGCAATCAAATACGAAGTTTGAACCCAGGAAATTTCGTCGGCACCGGCTGCCAGCCCCGCTCGAATTTCGGATAAGGATGCCGACACGACCTGAATGTCGAGAATCGCCATAAACATACCAAACACCATCACCGTGAAGGCGATGATGGTTCTCATGGAAACCGGTTCTTCACCAGGAGGGTGTGTACTGACTGTGACTGTAGTGGAAGCCATGATCAGTCAACATTGACCAGTGAAGTCATAGTTGCGGTCCGGGTATCGATATCCACCACCACACTCAGACCAGCCCGCAGATACCCTTTATCCAACTCTGATCTGGGAATGCCAATACGCACGGGAATACGCTGTACCACTTTGGTAAAGTTCCCTGTCGCATTTTCAGCCGGCAGAACAGAAAACACCGAACCAGATGCAGGGGATAACGATTCCACACGGCCTTCAATGTCCATAGAACCAAATGCGTCCACATGAATTTTGACTTTTTCACCTGGGGAGATTTGATCAATCTGAGTTTCTTTGAAATTGGCTTCAATATACAGATCATTGGCAGGTACTAAAGAGGCCAGACTGGCTCCAGCCGAAACCAAATCCCCTTTCTGCACCGACAGATTGCCGATCGTTCCGTCATAAGGAGCCTTCAACACGGTAAATGCCAGGTTACGTTCCGCCTGCTCTTTGCTTAACTGCAGAGATTTCAAAGCCGCCACAGCCTCATTACGTTGAGCAGTCAGCACAGAGATATTGGCTCGCGCAGCCTCAATATTGGCATCGGCACCCACTAGCTCAGCTTTGACTTCATCCAGGCTGGCATTAGCAGAATCCAAAGAGGATTGTGTGGAATAGGCTTGTTCCTGCAACCGGGAAGCCCGCTGCACCGTTAATTCGGCAATATGTACCTTGGCCTGCAATGCCAGTTTGGCAGCCTTGGCCTGCTCCAGACTTGCATTAGCCCCTACGATCCGGGCATCAATGCTTTTTATCGCCAGATTCTGGCTGTTGATACTGGCATCGGTCTGTTCAGCAGCAATCCGGTAATCACCGTTATCCAAAGTTACGAGTACATCCCCGGCCTTAACCCGCTGATTGGCTTTCACATTGACCTCATCAACATAACCAGTCACCTTAGGTGAGATGATAGCAATGTCACCTTCAATATAGGCATCATCTGTGGAAACCATAAAACGACCTTCTGTCCACCACTGGTATCCATACCAACCACCTGCTCCTAGAACCAGCAACATTATCAACGGCATGACAACATTGTGTTTGCGTTTGCCTGCACGCTTCTGTTCCGGCATCGCTCTTGTCTCCACCTGCTCCTCTTGCTCAGAAGATTTCTCTTCCAAAGCCTTATCCGTACTTTTGAATCGTATGTCCTGATCCGATTTTACATTTTTCAGTACTGTCATCACCCGCCACCCAGCAACAATCATAATTTATCGAACCATACGGTTCGGTTCGATAAATTAGTGGTATTTTTGTCTGAGATCAAGTATTAATCGAACCAAGTGGTTCGAATTTTTTGAAATTCATCTACAATAGCTGTCACTAAAACCAAATAAATTAGTTTTGTTATGAATAAAGCAGAAAAACATACCCGGAAGGCCGCCGGAGAAGACCCCATAAAGCGGATGCAGATTATGGATGGCGCCAGGCAGGTCTTTATGAGAATGGGCTATGATGCAGCCAGCATGAACGACATCACCCGGGAAGCCGGAGTGTCTAAAGGCACGATCTATGTTTATTTTCAGAATAAAGAGGATTTATTTTCTGCACTGGTGGAGTTGGAGCGGGAAAAGATGTTGGCCGCCACCCGCCTTTCTCTGAAATTCAATACGCCGATCGCAGAAACTCTTCAGCAATATGGTGAGACCGTCGCCAAGCTGCTGACGAAGAACAGCTATATCAGACTCATGCGTATTCTGCTTGGGGTTATTGATCGTATTCCTGAACCCTCCGGGAATTTTTTGTCCTGTATGCCAATGACCAGTCGGCTCGTTCTGAAGGAATATCTGCAAACTCAAACCAGCGCCGGGTTACTGGATATCGACGACTGTGAGCTGGCATCCCAACAGTTTATGGACCTTGCCTATGGTGGCTTAATCAAAAAACAATTGTTTTGCCAGGCAAGTTGTGAGCCTGAGATCGATGAAATTCAAAGAGTCGTCCGCAGCGCAGTCAGACTGTTTATAGCCGGTTACGGCAAGGGAAGCTAACCATTGCGACTCAATCAGGAAATACCCTAAAAACTGTTGGCCGCTTTGTTGTTGGCAATAACATAAAAACTCTCCAGCGTTTGATCACTGGACTTCATGGCCCGCAGTTTTTGTATCATCCGCGCACTCAGAGTGGACCCCCGGGTAATGAGTACAATCCCACGACTGCTGCGTACTTCACGAGACAGCACCATCCCTTCTTTCAAGTCAGCCAGAACCATGCGTATTTCATTCGCGGCAGCGCGATGACTAACCCGCTGAATGGCTTCTTCCAGCAATAACACGACATTGGGGTCATAGTTAATACCAGATAATTTATGGATGCGATCTATCGCATCTTTCTCGCTGACCAAACGCTTAACCATCAATCCTTCAGTCAGCATGAAAAAATCTGCTGCCACTGCCAGAATACGACTGCCAATTGGAATTTGTTCCCCCACAAGTTTGTCGGGATAACCTTTACCATTCCAAGTCTCACGATGATGCAGAATAATATTGGCCTGATCACCCAGGTAATCAACCGAAATTAATGCGGCATGTCCGTATATTGGATAGCGTGAAAATTCATAACGTTCTTTTTGATTGAGTTCTGTATAAGGTTTATCGAGACAATGGTAAGGCAGTACCAGTTTTCCCAGTTCGTGCAAGTGACCAGCCTGCTCAATAATTTCTATTTCGCTTTCCGGCAAATCCATTGAATCTGCGAGAATTTCAGACAATTCAGCAACCTTCTGAGAAAAACCCTCTTTCGTGCCAGGGTTCTGATTAATGATATTACTAAACAACTTAACAAAGTTTTTATAACTCTCCTTCAATTCCCGGTATGACTCATCGAGCATATCCGCTGTCTGCTGCAACTCTGAAGTTCGGGCCTTAACTTTCTCTTCCAGCGAATGGTTCATCTGGAACAGCATTTCGTTCTGGTTCCGGGTGATTTCCAATAACCTAAGCTTTTCGATCTGCAGACGCTTCAATCGTAATGCGTCATAGACAATATTTTTTAGACCATCATCATCCCATGGTTTGGAAACAAAACGACTGATCCCACCATTATTGAGCGCTTTAATGATCGACTGAAAATCTGACTGACCAGACAATAGAATACGCATGGTATCCGGCTGCATTTCGCGTGCCGCAGACAAAAATTCAGCACCGTCCATATTGGGCATTCTCATGTCAGACACGATGACATCTATCTCTTGCTGTTGCATGATTTCAAGAGCTTCTGCACCACTGCTGGCAAAAAACAGCGCGTAAGTTTCCCGACGAAACAACCGTCTGAGCGAACTCAGGATCTGGGGCTCATCATCGACGAACAGAACATTCAGTTCTGCATTTTCCGTGAGCAGCGGTTCATAATCAGAAGTATTGGTATCGACATTCATATAACTTGCTCGATAGATTGATAATCCCTGATTGAATCGATCAATATCCTCTCAAGATCCTCAGCTGAAATCTTTAACCCATCCAGATTGTGTTGAATGGTCTCAGATACGAAATCGCACCGGGTAATACCGTAACCCAAGCCAGTTGCCAGCGTATGGGCAACCACTATGGCATGTTTATAGTGGTTATTCGCCAGCTTGGGCTTTCGTACATCAAACATGTGTTGTTCTATATCCGTGGGCAGCGCCCAGACTTTACAGGCCATAATCGCAACCTCGACATTACTGAGACCATCAACAAGCTGCTCCCGCATACTGCCAGGATCTTCGTGGTCCAGAATAGCGGCCAGCTTGACTGGATAAACTTCATTTAATACCAGGTGTCCCAGGTCGTGCAGGAATGCATTCAAATAAAATTGATCGGTATCCTCATGTATATAGGTTGCGATGTAGCGACAAATGCAGGCAACCATGAGCGAGTGCCGCCAAATACGGGTGCGAATTTCCTCATTGGGTCCAAATGCTAACCCCTTCACTAATGATGCCGTGATGATTATGTTTTTCAGGGTGCTCAAACCCAATATCATGACAACTTCTTTGAGGTTTGAAACCTCACGATAAAATCCATAAAACGATGAATTCGCTATTTTCAGCGCCAGTACTGTGAGACTGACATCCTGTGCAATATGTTCTGCCACCTTTTCCACAGAAGGGGTGTTACTGTCCAGCTCATCCATAGCTCTCAAGGCAGCACTACTGAAAGGCTTCATCGCATGAAGTTTCTCATGCAGGGTTACAGCGAGCTCCGTACTATCCATAAGTTTCCCCTACCGCGCTGATTATTATATTTTTTAACTTCATCATCGCAGAGTTATGTTCATAACGCTGGAAACGCTGATTTATTTCCCTCTGCAACTCATCGTGCATTTGCTGTGAGCTGCTTTCATCCACAATATCAACAGTCAAAATATTGCGATTGAGCAGTGCCTGGATAACCTTATCACTTAGCTCCGCTCCTTTTTTTAGAATACGAACATTGTTACTGACGATATCGTTCGCCAATACCATACCAACCTTTGCATCAGCAATATTAATCTTCATCCTGATGTTTCTCATAACCGATAAAAATAAAACCGGAAGCTCCGGAGTTACTTTCAAAATTACTAATCGCATATACCAGGGTTTGGGGTCCGGAAATAACAATCTCTCTAAAATCATCCGGCCCGGGATGACTCGATATCACACTGGTAATTTCTTTGGGCAATACCTGAGCAAACGGCATTCCGACCAAGGCATGTCCCTGAGCAAAAAAAGAACAGGCCTGCTTATTTGCCTCTACAACGATACCGTCATCACCGAAGCAAACTATAGACATTGGTAATGAGTCGATTATGTCCTGTGAGGTCTGCAAGGTCTTGATGTTCATTTTCAGAACTCTGGATTGCTGGGCAACACTTTTTTCCAATTGCTCATTGATATGCTTAAGGCGCTTGGAAAGCTCATCGTTTCGAGTCTCCATTTCATAAATCTCAAACGCGGCTTCGACGGCCTCTATCAACTCACGATCTTCCCAGGGTTTAGTTAAAAATTTATAGATACCACCGTTATTAATAGCATGGGTCAAATTGTCAACATCATTGTATCCAGTCAACATGATGCGTACTGTCTTTGGATAAAGCTCTTTGATCTGAGTAAACAGCTCAGTACCATCCATATTCGGCATCCGATGGTCAGACAATATGACACCGACGTCCTTCTGATTCATGACATCCAGTGCTTCAAAACCGTCACCAGCAGTCAATACTTCGTATTGTCCAGAGCGAAAAACACGCTGAATACTTTTTCTAATGTTGGTTTCATCATCAACGACCAGAATTGTTCGAGCCATCCATATATCACTCTTAATTTTTTTAGACTATCTTGAGTATAGAGTTTTTCTCAAATACCGTTTTTACGATGACAATTTGTTACAAATTTTCCTACAACGATACGTTAATTGCCGAGTACCGCATTGACCCCGCCAGAAAAGGGAGTCTGCCGGTTTCTACTGCAAATGAGTGGATCCGCCTTGAGACCCATAAGTGTCCTCATTGTCCAATTAATGAGGAATATTGTCCGATCGCAGTGGATCTGGCAGCAGTTGTGGAATGCTTTAAAGACAAGATCTCCTATGACCTGGTTGATCTGGAAGTCACAACAGAACATCGTACTATTTCTCACCAATGCAGTTTTCAAAGGGCTCTGAGTTCGCTAATCGGCCTGATCATGGCATCTGGTGAATGCCCCTATACTCGTTTTCTTCGCCCAGTCGCCAAACATCACTTACCTCTGGCATCCAACATAGAGCAACTGATCCGGGTTTTGGGTAACCACTACATCAGTCACTACATTCAACAGGATTATATTTCGGTCAACAATCTGGAAAGTTTGCACCAAAACTATAAAAACCTTCATATTGTGAACATATATATCGCCCGCCGCTTACAGCTTGCGTGCGAAGAAGATGCCAGCATAAATGCGCTGGTCCATCTGGACCTGATCGCTAAAAATGTGGGTGCCAACATCGAAGACAAGTTTGAAGATATAAAGGAACTGTTTGAATTATGAGAAAAATCAGCCACCAGTTGACCGGTTTCATGATCATGCTGTCCATTGCAGTGATACTGGTTTCCAGTGTGGTTACGACAATCATTTCTAAAAGACACGCAGAAGAAAACTTTCTGATACTGTGCGACAGTCTTGTTAGTCACGTACAGAACTTTGACTTTAGTGCTGTACCGCAAACGATGCACAGTCCTTATCTGGAAATATTGGATTTTTATTTTGACCTAAGCAATTCCCTGGCGTACATCGCTTTCGTCGATCAAAACAATCAACTTACGGGATATCGTTCAAACGCAATGAGTAAAGCCGTCCTACATTCAGAGATTACGTCTTTACCACCACACCCGGATGCTTTTTATCAGGTAGAGGTCGACAGCAGGACTTTTCCGAATATTAAAATATATATCGGTTTCCACAACCATGCATTAATCAGGGAAATCCACTCCGTCGTCATTACGACATTAATCACCACGGTATTAATTATCGCGTTGGAAATACTGGCATTGACGTTGTGGCTTCGAAACACAATATCAACGCCGATCAACCAGATTACTTCGGGCTTTGAAGCAGCGGATTCTGATATTCGTCTGATCGCCCAACTGCTAAGCAACACCGACGTGGACTACAACCGTCTCAAACATATTCATTTCAAACGCCCCATTCAGCTGCTCAAGCAAAAAACCGGCATGAAAAATGAGCTCGGTCGCATCGCCAGCGTACAGATTATATTTCTGCGCACGGTGGATCTTGCTCTGAAACGATTGATGATCATTCAACAACGGATCACCCGGCTAAATGAAGACCTGGAAACAGAAATCATCAGCCGTACGACTGCGCTGCAGAAAAGTAATCTTGCACTAAAAGAATCCATCGAGTCGATGAAAGAAGCCCAGTCAAAAATGGTGCAGCAGGAAAAAATGGCCTCTATCGGCCAAATGGCAGCGGGTGTCGCTCACGAAATCAACAATCCCATTGGCTATGTCACCAGTAACATACACACAATGATGGAATACATGGCGGAACTGAAAAATTATCTCAGTAACATTGAAATTGAAATCAATGAAGCCATCGACCTGGAAACCCTGCGAGAGAACATCAACCAACTGAAAGCCAAAGCAGACATCGAATATCTACTCAGCGATTCGTCAGACCTTTTGGGTGACTGTGCCGAAGGAGGACAGCGGGTCAGGGAAATCGTCAATAACCTGAAGAATTATGCCCGTACCGACCAAAATGCTGAAGACAAGGAACTGCTGGTAATTAATGATGTCATACACAGCACTTTGCGATTGGTCCATAACGAAATTAAATATAACTGTGATGTCAAACTGGAACTCAATGCCAAGGGAATGATTTCAGGTCACTTCGGACAACTTAGCCAGGTAATGACCAACCTGCTGGTAAATGCCGCACATGCGATTAAAGATAAAGGAAAACACGGTCTAATCCGCATTCAGTCATGGGACCAGGACAACGCCATATTGGTGGCAGTGGAAGATAATGGTAAGGGGATTCCAAGCGAAAATATTTCCAAGGTATTCGAGCCATTTTTCACCACAAAAGAGGCCGGCAAAGGTACCGGATTGGGGTTAAACATTTCTTATGACATCGTCGTCAACAAACACTTTGGTGATATCATCTGCGAAAGTGAAGTTGGGCAATGGACCCGTTTTACCGTTATTTTCCCGAAATCAGAAGAGAACAAAAATGAAGGCACTAGTGAAGATGTTCACGCAGCCTAGCAGCTCATTATGTTTATTATCAGGACAATGAAAGTGGCGAAAAGCAGCCTGGCTGTTAGTGACAGGCTGCTGTATCGGATTTAATATCGGCAGTTAAAGCACTTCAATATTGATCGTCTGTGTTTCCATGCCTTCACAGGAAACAGTCAACTCCAACATTCCCGCCTCTAACTTGGTTTCAACATAGGTGGCAATAGCACCACCTGACAATGCCACTTTAGAAGGGCCGAGAATCCGCCCAGGACCTTTCAGGCTCAATTCCACAACGGGATTCCAGAATGCCATCGGGTTACCTGCCTGATCCAGGCCTTTGATCACGATACGGGTAGCATCTTTTACACCCGCAGATAATTGCTGGTGATCTGCCTGAACCGAAAGTGTGTGTGGTACCGGATCACAGGCATAACGGCGTTCAATGACCTTCTCGCCATCCACATAACCAGCCATTACAACTTCTGACCATTCCAATCCCCATGATCCCAATTCGCTTGGCGTGACACTACGTTCATCAATGATCACTGGCGCATGCGGCAGATGCTCGAAAGTTTCACGATCAGGATAAATACGGCGGACATCACAATCACCATACTGAAATTCAATATAGTCGCAGTTGGTCAGCACCAGCAAAGGCATGACACCACCAATGGAACGCTCGCCACGGCTCCAAAAGGTGGCTGCCTGTAATACAGGTTTGACGGTTGGGTCCATCTGACTGGCGTACGCGTAAGCTGCAAATTTTTCAATACGGAACATATCCGTAATTCCGTGATAACAGATGCGATCACCAGAGCCAAAATCCTTGTGGGTGTTGTAATCGAAGAAACACCAGCCGATACAACCACTGATTCCGGAATCGCCATACATGCGGTTCATAATGCGCAAATGACGCATGGTGTGTTCGTGCTGTCTTTCTTCCTGATCAAAACGCTTGGTCGGAAACATGTGACCGTTAAATTCGGTCACGATATACGGAACCTTATGATCCAGACCAGTCACCTCCTGCTGATCCCGCAGGATTTCATCCTTACCCTCATGAATGAAATCATTCATGGTGTATACGTCTTCCAACAGGTTGCTTTCGGTAATGAAACGCACCCCACCGGTCTGACGGGTTGTATCCAGCTCATGGGCAATGGCATTGGTGCGGGTATACAGCGTATCATCGTCCTGACTTTCATTGACCCGAACACCCCACATGATAATGGATGGATGGTTCCAGTCGCGCCGGATCATGTCGGAGACATCCTGACACACCAGATCCTTCCACTCACCTTCTCCCAGATGCTGCCAACCGGGAATTTCTTCAAACACCAGAAGACCAATACGATCACAGTGATCCAGAAAATACTTTGACTGCGGATAGTGAGAAGTGCGCACCAGATCAAACCCGAGATCATATTTAATTATCTCGGCGTCTTTTTCCTGCGCCCTCTGCCCCATGGCATAACCCACATAAGGCCATGACTGATGGCGATTGATACCACGGATTTTCAGTGGCTTGTTGTTTAGTAAGAAGCCCTCCGGCGTGAACTCTGCAGTTCTGAAACCGAAGTTCTGCTGCCAGCAATCATTACCGGCATCACTGCTCAGTTCGCATTCGATCTGATACAAAGCCGGGTTACCGGGCTCCCACAGTTGCATGTTTTCCAGCTCGTTCAAGCTTACTCTGACCGGGGAGCCATCCAGCATATAGCACTTGCCCAAGTTACTCGCCAGGACTTCCCCGGAAAGATTCTTCAGATTCACCTTGACTTCAATTGCACCATTATAGTTACCAGGGTTACGGAAGAAACAATCGACTGTAACGGATTTTTTCTCTGCCAGAGTATCCTGGGTTTCAATTTTCAGATTGGCGATGGATACTTCATCCGTCACCAGAAGGCGTACATCACGGTAGATACCACCATAGGTCAGATAATCTATCTGCCCGCCAAACGGGGGAATATCCGCACGTTCACTGGCATCTACCATGACCGTCAACAAATTGTTCTGCCCATTTTTCAGAGCTTTGCCAAGATGCACTTCAAAGGGAGTATAACCACCTTTATGTTCTTGCAGCAGTTGTCCATTCAGATAGACCTGACAATAGGCCATCACACCTTCAAACAGCAAATACGCTTGACGCTTGCCGGTCACTGACTGCAATAACTCAGGCGTCAACTGTAATTGATAGGTGTACTGTCGCTGATAACATTTTTCATCAAAATAGTTGAACGGTAATTCTTCTACCGTATGTGGCAGCAAAACGTTCTGATAGTCTGCAAAATTTTCGGCAGTGGTATCAGACAGCTCAAAACCCGCTTTAAAACACCAGTCTTTATTCAATAATATTTCTGTTCTCATAATGTACCTACTGCTTAATTGAACCAAGCATGCCTTGCACAAACTGCCGTTGCATGGCAAAAAACACAATCAATGTGGGAATAGTGGCCAGTACCGTACCAACCATCACAGCCCCATAATCCGGGGTATACGCTGAAGAGAGCGACGAAATAACCAACGTCATGGTTTTCATTTCATCTGACTGCAACACAATCAACGGCCAGAGGAAGTTATTCCAGTTAGCCATAAACACAATAATGAATGCCGCTGCATACGTGGAACGCATGATCGGTATGTATATAAAGAAAAATATCTGCCATTCATTCATGCCATCCACTCGGGCCGCTTCACGTAACTCCGCAGGAAAAGCTTTGGAACTCTGACGAAAATAAAAAATGATATATACCCAGGCAACCGTGGGCAGTACCACTGCAATGTGGGTATCCAACAGACCACTTTTGGCAAACAGGGTAAACAAAGGGATCATCAAGGCGGCAAACGGAATCATCATGGTCAACAGAATAACCTGATAAACCCGCTCACGAACTCTCGACTTGAACATCTCAAAACCATAACCGGCCAGAGAAGCGACCAACAGTGTCAAAAATGTCCCCATGACAGCCACTTTGGTGGTATTCCAGAGCACCCGGCCCAGGTTCACCTGCTCGTTAAAGCTATTAAAGTTGTTGATCAGGTTGCTGCCAAATGACATGGACCCGGAAAAGATATCTGAGTTGGTATTGGTGATGCTGACGATCATCCAGAAAAACGGAAAAATGGACAAAAATGCAATGATCACCAGAAACACATAAGTCGGTATCAGATCGCGCTGGGTTCTTGAAATCATTTTTCTCTCCCGACCACCTTAAACTGAAGGACAGACAACAACGCTACAATCAATACGATCACATAGGAAACCGTGGCAGCATAACCAAAATTGGGCACAAATTTGAAAGACAGGTTATAGATATACATCGACAACGTGATAGTTGCGTTTGCAGGCCCACCGACCGTGATATTCATAACCTCATCAAACAACTGTAGAGTGCCAATGGTTGAGGTAATTGTGGTAAACAGGATAACCGGTTTGAGCATCGGTATCGTAATCTTGAAAAATTTATGACGGGCGGATGCACCTTCAAGATCAGCGGCTTCATAGATAGAACGATCAATATTCTGCAATGCCGCCAGATAAAAAATCATGTTATAACCGGTCCAGCGCCAGGTGATGGCAATAATAATGGTGACTTTGGCCCAGAAAGGATCCGTCAGCCAGGGTATGGGCTCGGAAATGACCTGTATGGCCAATAAAAAAGAATTAATCAGACCGTTGTAACTGAACATGCTTTTGAACAACACCGAATAGGCCACCAGCGATGTCACGCAGGGTAAAAAAATCGCCGTCCGCAAGATCCCCCGAAATTTCAGATTGGGGTTATTCAAGGCATTCGCCAGAACCAGCGCCAACAGAATCATAATTGGCACCTGAACGATCAGGAAAATAAATGTATTTTTTAACGCTGTCAGAAATAATGGGTCATTAAACAGTCGAACAATATTACTGAAACCGCCAAAATGCGTGACCACTCCCATTCCCACTTGGGTGGACAGCCACAAAGATTTGAGCACTGGATAAATACTGAACAGTGCAATAAGTACAAGTGAAACTGATACAAATGCCCAGCCATTGACGTTCATAAAACGATTCATAGGCGTGGTTTGCTGCCGTGCCATACACCATACCTCTAGTACAACTGGAGGGTCCGTCAATAACGAACCAGGATTAGGTAGATTAATGGTCGGAGGCTGCGGTAAGACATATCAGCGTTAACTGACCCAAAGCCCCAGGAACATATGACTTTGGGATCAGTATTACTAAAACAGTTTATCGCAGAACCAACGACCCGACGATTACAACTCTGATTCGTTATTGAACCACAGATGCAGCCTGCCGCTGGGCATTTTTCAGAGCCTGATCAACACTACCGCCCTGTAACAAGCCAGGAATTTGTGCAACCAGTGCATCTCCTACTTCATAGGTGTACAGACCGAAATTGAGGGCCGGTACTTTTTTCAGCCATTTGCTGAAGGAAAGGAACTCAGCCTGTCCGTCAAAGAAAGGATCTTTGGTGGCATAAGCAGGTCCGGTTTGGGAAGGCAGGTAAGTACCCACTGCGCCATGTTGTACCAGAATATCCTGATAGAAATCGGTATCACCGGCATAGATGGTTCTCAGGAAATCGATCGCTTCTTTTTTGGCCTTGGAGCTGTTCATTACATACCAGCTTGAACCACCCAGGTTTGACGCATGAGTCGCACCGGCAATATTCAATTTTGGAATAGGAGCAACACCCCATTTGCCACTTTGCTCAGCCACTGATTTTACCGAACCGATAATCCAAACACCGGTTGTCACGGTGGCTACTTCACCCTGATTGAAAGTGGATACCCAGTCGGCCCAACTGTTACTTGGACGAACGATACCGCTGGCAAACAGTTTCTGAATGGTACTCATAGACTCAGCCAGTACCGGATTGGTGTCCAAGGCTGGATGACCTTTGTCATCAAAGAACCAGGAGTTGGCAGAATGCATCATGATACGCAGAATACCAGAATCATTGGGATCCAGACTCAGCATGTAGGTACCGGTTTTTTCTTTAACGGCTTTGCCGATTTCAATAAAACGGTCCCAGGTCAGATCGCTCATATCTTCTTCTGTATAACCGGCTTTTTCCAAAATGTCGCGACGATAGAACAGCCCGGTCACACCAGTATCAAACGGTACGCCATAGACTTTTTTGTTCACGGTCATCAACGACACTTTATATGGTGCGAAATCTTTGTAGTTGATTTCTTTGGTCAGATCGGCAAATGATCCAGGGAATGATTGCAGATACTTCTGCGCATTATAGTCCTCAATCAAAACGATATCCGGCAATGCTTTGGTGACCCCTGACGCCAAGTTGGTGAGCAGCTTCTGCTCTACATCAGCTTTAGCGAAATCGACAATTTTAAATTTCACATCAGGATGGTCAGCTTTATAACGCTCTGCAGCCTCTTTCATGATGGCAATATTAAAATTGGGATCCCATGCCCAGACTGTGATTTCTTTACCGGCTGCCCAGGCAATGGCCGGCATAAAACATAGAACAAGTTTAGCAATCAATTTAGTTGGAATACGCATGGCGGCTTCTCTTTTATTTGTTGTTAAGTCCCACCGTCCGATCACTCGGACCAAAGGGCCTGATAACAGGCTTTGTAAGTATCGACCAAATTAGCTGGTCACTCAATAAAAATTTACCAGATATCAGTAAATATTTACTATGAGATTTTGCCTGTCAACGCCATGTCCATCATCAGCCCGGTTAGACAGCTTTGTTAGGGCAACTTTGGCGCCATACCAGATGGGTTGGTAACACGACTTTCTTGGGAATGGTACGGCCATGTAACCGTTCGATCACCAGATCAACGGCCGTTTCCCCCATCATCTCCGTATAGACCTTGGCGGTTGTGAGTGTGGGGTGCATATGCTGGGCGGTGGGGATGTCATTAATACCAATGACAGCAATATCTGCGGGGATATTGATACCGGCTTCGTGGAAGGCTCTCATAGCGCCAATGGCAAGGCTGTCATTACCTGTCAGCACCGCCTGCGGCAGTTTCTCCAGGTCCAGCAACTTTTTGGCTTGGGAATATCCCTCCAACGGTGTGAAACCTTCTGTAAAAACGTGCTCCGGCCGATAAACATCATGCTCGGACATGAACTCAATAAACGCCTTCCGCCGCTTTTCACCCAAGGGGGTATCAAACTCTGCAATGATCTCATAACCGCCGATGTAGGCGATGTTGCGATATCCCAGGCTCCACAGTTGTTCAAGTATCATCCGAACCGTTCGATCAGGATCAATCACCACACTGTCAAAGGTTTCCTCAATGGGTGATGAATCCACAAAAACCAGATTCTGACACATACTCAACATCCACTTTGAATCGTGGGTTGAATAACGGCCAATTGCGATCAGGCCGTCCATTTGTTTGAGCACCTCTTCATCGGCAGGCAAATCACGATATATCTTATTCAGGCGGATGCCCAGCTGCTGACAGCGATGCTCAATGCCCAGACGCACCCCAATGTAATAGGGGTCTTCCAGTTCCTGAGCCGGCGATAGAAAGTGTATTAGAGCCATATTCAACTGGGGCTGATGACGACTCTGACGGGCACGCTGACGCGGCGGAGCATATTCCAGGCTTTCTGCGATTTCGAAAATTTTCTTTTTTTTGGCCTGCGAAATCGACAGGGTACTGTCGTAATTCAGCACCCTGGAAACCGTTGCAGGAGAAACCTTCGCTGCCAGGGCGATATCTTTGATAGTGGCCATAAAATATACAGCAAAACCATTGATTTGGAGGGAGTAAATTATTTAACCAGACCTGGTAAATTTTTACTATGTCAAAACGAAAATTTCCTTCGAATTATTCTGCGAAAACGCCTTAAACGACCTCTGGCTCGGGCAGCCTCTGCAATGGTCGGTTTGGACAACTCTGACGCCAGATCAATTGCGTCGGCAACACCACTTTCTTAGCAATCGTCCGCCCATGCAATCGCTCCATCAACAGATCAACAGCGCTCTCTCCCATCATTTCCATATGAACTCTGACAGTCGTAAGAGATGGGTGCAGATATTGCGCGGTGGGAATGTCATTAATCCCCAGCACGGCAATATCTTCAGGAATGCTCAGCCCGGCCTCATGAAATGCACGTATGGCACCAATCGCCAGGCTGTCATTTCCTGCGACCACCAATTCAGGCATCGAATCAAGTTGCAACAACCTACCGGCTTGATCATAACCATCCTGAAGGGTAAAACCCTGAATACATATATTTTCCGGTCGGTCCAAACCCTTGGTAGACATAAATTCCAAAAAGGATCTGCAGCGTGCCTCGCTGTGACACTGATCGACCTGATTAGGAAGCGCATAACCACCGATGTAGGCAATATTGCGATACCCCAGCGCCCAAACCTGATCCAGCATCGCCTGCATCAGGTGCTCCAGGTCAATCACCACACTGTCAGCCCAATCATCGCCCGGGGATGAGTCAACAAATACCAGATTCGGACACAGCTCATATATTCGCTGCGCATCCGCACTCGAATAACAACCCGTGGCAATCAGGCCATCCAGAGTATCGAAAGCCTCATGTCCATGCGCTGGATCCAGGTATATCCGCTGTAGAGGAATACCCAGTTGCTGCAAACGCTCCTCCACTCCCAGTCGTAACCCGGTGTAGTAAGGATCCGAATCATGTAACTCTTCGGTTGGGGAAAGATAATGCAGCAGTGCAATATGCAATTTTGCGTTCGGTCGGCGACCGCGCTGCCTCGGCGGAACATAATTCAGTTTACCGGCAGCCTCCATGACTCTTTTTTTAGTCGCCTCTGAAATAGACAAAGACGCGTCATTGTTCAAAACCCTGGATACAGTCGTCGGTGAAACTCCGGCTGCCTGGGCAATGTCTTTTATAGTAGCCATAAATTATGCAGCAACAGTCAATATGAAATAGCAGAAATTATTTAAGCAGACCCGGTAAATTTTTACTATTCTTTTGATCGGGCTTAACAGATCCGATTTATACACTAAATCGTTGATTTTGCCTGAATTGACACCAATAACATGGGTTCGCATTCTATCGAAAAGGTCCTGGTACATGTTCAAAACGACAGTTTCTCTGGCTGAACGTTTTTTTGCTATGGAATCAGCTGGAGGTTTACTTCTGGTCGGTTCTGCAATCCTGGCAATGCTGCTTGCCAACTCTCCAATCGCGGCATACTACGACCTGCTGATTGAGACACCCGTAGTATTGCAGGTAGGCGCACTGGAAGTCGCCAAGCCCTTACTGTTGTGGGTTAATGACGGTCTCATGGCTATTTTCTTCTTACATGTGGGCCTTGAACTAAAACGGGAATTAATGGATGGTCAACTGTCCGGTCCCGGTCAAGTTGTTCTGCCGCTGGCTGGAGCTATCGGCGGCATGGCTGTACCTGCTCTGTTTTACACCGCATTCAATTTTAACGATCCGGTCGCCATGCAGGGCTGGGCAATACCAGCAGCAACGGATATCGCCTTTTCTCTGGGTATTTTATCCCTGCTGGGTGCCAGGGTCCCCACCAGTCTGAAATTATTTCTAACCTCTCTGGCCATTTTCGACGATGTCGGCGCTATTATTATTATTGCAGTCTTCTACAGTGCACATATCTCTATGATCTCGCTGCTCATTGTAGCCGTCTGTATTGGGTTACTGTGGCTGCTCAACAGCAACGATGTTATGGCGAAAACCCCTTACCTGATCGTTGGTATGATCATGTGGGTAGCCACCCTTAAGTCAGGTGTCCATGCCACTCTGGCTGGAGTCGTACTCGCGCTGTTTATTCCACTTAAGAACCCCAACCCATCCCAGCCATCTCCTCTGAAAGACCTTGAACACGAACTGCATAGCTTTGTGTCATTTTTCATTTTACCGTTCTTCGCATTCTGTAATTCCGGCATTCAACTCACCGGGCTCACTTTGCAACAGGTTGTACAGGGTATTCCCGCTGGTATTGCCAGCGGCCTGTTTCTGGGAAAACAAATCGGAGTCATGGGCTTCTGCTGGCTGGCCATTAAACTGAAACTGGCAAAACTGCCTGATCAGGTTCACTGGGGATCATTCTGGGGCGTTGCAATTCTGTGCGGAATCGGCTTTACCATGAGCCTGTTTATATCTTCTCTGGCATTCGAAGATGGCGGCAGTATTCAGGTAATTGATCGACTTGGAATCGTTATTGGCTCCCTGTTATCCGGCATTGCAGGGTACCTGGTACTGAAATACAGTCTGAAGGAACAACACGGCCAAAAATCAGGTTAATCCAGCGGCTTCTGCCACATCTGTGCCGTGCCGGCTTTGGGGTCCAGCTCATAGCCGGCGAATCCGAATCTGCGATACGCCTTCCGGGCAATCTCATTCCCTTCCAGAACCTCTAACGTTAGCTTACAACAGTTTCGTTGGCGCGCGACCTGTTCCACAACGGTCAGCAATTGCCGGGAAATTCCTTGTCCACGATAATCGGCGTGCACTACAACATCGTGAATGTTTACCAACGGGCGGCATTTAAAAGTGGAAAACCCCATAAAACAATTAACCAGCCCAACTGCCTCCTGCTGTTGATAACACAACAGTGAAAACGCACCAGGTACTGCTTGGAGTTTTTCGACCAAATGGCTACGAACATACGAGCTCAACGGCTCGCCACCTCCCATCGGATCATGGGCATAATGATCCAGCAGGTAGACTAAGTCATGACCATGCTGCGGATTCTGATAATCGGCAAAAATAATACTAAAAGACATGATGTCTATATGAAAATGAAGGTCTGACCGATCTTTGCCACAAAGACCGGTGCCGACAGTTTATGAACAACCAATATCACATTTGTGATTGAATATAATTTTCGAGACCGGTCAGTTTGATCAATCGCAACTGCTGTTCCAGCCAATAGGTATGATCTTCCTCGGTATCCTGTAGCTGTTGCAACAACATATCGCGAGTGACGTAATCTTCAGCCTGTTCACACAGTGCGATAACCCGCCGTAAAGATTTAACCACGCTGTATTCCAGTTCCAGGTCATTCTGCAGACAACTGGTGACATCGGTGCCCACATTCAATGGTGAGCGTTTACTCAAATCCGGTTTACCTTCCAGAAACAGAATGCGTTTGATCAGTGCGTCTGCGTGTCCGCGCTCTTCTTCCATTTCGTGATTGAGACGCTCATAAATTTTGGAGATGCCCCAATCCTCATACATGCGGGAATGAATAAAATACTGATCGATTGCAGTCAATTCACCTTCCAACAATACATTGAGTTCATTGATGATATTGCTGTCACCTTTCATTCTGCCTCTCCCGTTTCCACTAAAGCCGGTTAGTATAGCCTTTTTTATTGAAAAAACTAAAACACCTCATTAAACCAACCGGTGACAATCGTCCCTGTTGGTTTAATGAGCATTATAACGCATTGTTATTTAATAATTTTTTGCCAGTATCCAACATCGATCCAGCGGTCAAATTTGAAACCAACCTGAGGAATTTCCGCAACTTTTTTTAAGCCAAATTTTTCATGAAGTGCCACACTCGCGGCATTCGGCAAAGCAATTCCACCAATCAAGGTATGGATGGAGGTCTGCTCTAAGCGGTTTAATAATTCTGTGAACAACTGAGTTCCAAACCCTCCGCCAGTAACCTGATGATCCAAATAAACACTCGCCTCGGCCGTATAACGATATGCTGCCCGCTCCCGAAATACACCGGCATATGCATATCCGACTACCTGATGATCCTGCTCAATGACAATCCATGGTAAATTAAGATCTTCTAATTTAATAATACGCTGACACATCTCTTCAGGAGTCAGACAAATCTCCTCAAAAGTGATAACCGTGTTAAGTATGTAGTGGTTATAAATTTCAGCGATACGCTCAGCATCTTCACACGTAACATTACGAATCATGTCAAAAATCCTTTGAAAGCTATTGGATGGACTAAAATTTACTGACGCCTGTCTCAACAATTTTGAGCAGAGTGATCTATCCTAAATACTTGTGACCTGCTGATTCAGCAATAGCCATTGAAATCAGTGACACCATGGCCAACCCATTTGAGCAGCCAGAAGGCTAAATGGCCGTTTCCCCAGGCATTTTCGGCCGGCTGGAATTAATGACAGACAGCATCCATTCTTTAGGATATAGAATAACCGGAACACACAATGATCAATCTCGCCATTTTTGGTACAGGCCGCATCGGCACTGTTCATGCACTGAACGCAGCAGCAAACCCGGAAGCGAATGTTAAATATCTGGTTGATCCGGTGCGCTCCCATCATATGACCGAACTGGCAAAAAAAACAGCCGCTCTTGAAGCGGACGTTGATACCGTATTTGCAGATGAAGATGTACATGGCATTGTGATCGCCAGTTCTACAGACTCTCATGCAGATCTGCTGATGCGCGCCGCCCGCGCCGGTAAAGCAGTATTCTGCGAAAAACCGATCAGCCTCGACTTTGCAACCACCATCAGTACCGTTGAGTCATTGGAACAATCGGACATACGCTGCATGATGGGGTTTCAACGACGTTACGACCCGGACTTTCGCACCCTAAAAGAACGGCTCAGCAATGGCACCGCCGGCCATATCGAACAGATCTTAATGATCTCCCGAGATCCATTTCCACCACCTATCGGTTATATCAAACGTTCAGGCGGTATGTTTCTCGATCAAAGCATTCATGACCTGGATATGGCTCGTTATCTTCTGGGTGAGGAAATCAAAACAGTTTATGCGGTAGGTAATTGTCTGGAGAATGCTGCTATCGGCGATGCCGGGGATATTGATACCGCCATGATCACTTTGACATCAATCTCCGGTCGGTTCGTTCAAATCAGTAACAGTCGTCGCTCAGCATTTGGTCTGGAACAACGGGTCGAAGTACTCTGCAGTAAAGAGGTATTATCTATCGGCAACCGCGGCCATAGCCTGCTGACGATTGCCGACCATCAGGGCCTGACCAGTTCACAACCGGAAAACCATTTTATTGATCGCTTCGCCTGGTCCTATAGAGCTGAAATGCAGGCTTTTATTGAACTGATTGAAACCGGTACCCCAGCCCTGACCAACATCAGGGATGGGCTGGAAGCCCAGCGCCTGGCTGTGGCTGCGCTGGAGTCCATGCATACTGGCAACATTGTAGAGCTTGAGCGTTAGCTTAGAAATCTTTGTTTGGAGTGCTCTCCATCGATAAAGAACATATGGCCGCATACTGACGAATCACCGAATCATAGCCTGATTCCAGTGCCTCCACCGTCAAAGCATGACCAATGGAAACTTCAGCAATATCGGGTATCGTCAAAAACATAGCCAGATTCTGCAAGTCAAGATCATGCCCTGCATTGACCTCTAAATTGGCTTCTCTGGCGGCCAGTACACTTAAGCGAAACTGCTCATACACCTGATCTTCCTGAGGCGTCATAAATGCCTGAGCCCAACTCTCAGTATACAGCTCCACCCGATCTGCACCGATTGCTTTGGCTTTGGCCATATTCTCCGGGACCGGGTCCATAAACAACGATACTCGCACATCAAACCGCTTAAGCTTTTCAATAACCGGCTTCAATGTTTCGGTACCGGCATCCAGATCATAACCGTGATCAGAGGTAATCTGCCCAGGCTGATCAGGCACCAGAGTGCATTGATCCGGCCCGACATCAAGAACCATATCCATGAATTCATCAATTGGATTGCCTTCAATATTCAGTTCGGCTTCCTGAAACTCTTCCAGCAATGCCCGTAAATCATAAGCATCCTGATAGCGGGCATGGCGCTGATCAGGTCGAGGATGAATCGTCAGTCCACGAGCTCCATTTTGTAAGGCCCGGCGGCCAAATTTAAGAATACTTGGATAATCTCTTCCACGAGAATTCCGCAATAACGCGATTTTGTTTAGGTTGACGCTGAGCGCTGTCGGCATGGCTACGTCCTGAAAGTAAAACGACGTTGGGAGAATCGAAGGAAGGGTATTGTAATGCAAACGAAATGTCGACACAGCTAAAACCATTTTTCAGCAGTGCCGTGCCGATTTCCAGGTATTCCACCAGTTAACGGAATACCTGAAAGCCCATATTAACAGCCAGGTTTAACGAGAGTTAACAGCGTCCCGTTCATCCATGACATCCGCAAACATACTGACGGCCTCTACAGCATCCTTGGCTCCATCCCGGATCTGCAGGATCACTGACCCTGCCTGGGTAGCCAGGTCAACACCATGCTGAGCCTGATCCTGGCAGAGGTTCATGCTTTTGATGGCGGTATCCGTTCCACTCTGCATTTTTTCAATCATGGAAGAGATTTCCTGGGTTGACTGGCTGGTCCTACCTGCCAATTGTCTTACCTCATCAGCCACCACAGCAAATCCCCGCCCCTGATCTCCCGCCCGGGCAGCTTCTATGGCGGCATTCAGCGCCAATAGATTAGTTTGATCTGCAATTCCGCGAATAGTATTGACAATAGCCGTAATCTCACCGGATTGACGACCCAGCTCAGCAACCACTTCAGCAGATTGGCTGATAGAGTTGGCGATACTTTTCATTTCCTGGGCCGCGCTTTGTATCACCTCGGTACCGTGTTCAGCCACCCTCTCAGTTTCAGACGCTATATGGTAAGCCCTCGATGCATTCTGTGCCTCCATCTCTGATTGAGCGATATTCTCAGTAATGTCTGTCGCCAGCTTAACCACCTTTACAATCTTGCCATGTTCATCAAACACCGGGTTATAGCTCGCTTCCAACCAGACAACACGACCATGTTTTCCGATTCGTTTGAAACGGTTCCGTACGTACTCTCCTCGACTTAAACGCGACCAAAAGTGCCGATATTCATCCGAGGATACATAATCGTTTTCACAGAACAGGCTGTGATGCTGACCAACAATCTCTTCCGACCGGTACCCCATAGTTTCCAGAAAATTCTTGTTGGCCGACAATATTTCACCTTGTGGCGAAAACTCGATAATAGCGTTAGATCGATCAAATGCATCCAACTTAGCCTTGAGTCCGCTATCGGCCATATGGGACAAAGCAGTCACATCAGTATTGATCTCAAATAGTTTCACCACCCTGTTGTCAGCGTCTTTAGATGGAATAATAACGCTGGAAACCCACAGTTTCCGACCACCTTTGGTCTCTAGTTGGCGATGAGATGACTTTGTATTTCCCTGACATGCTTGGTGCCAATAGGACCGGTATTCGTCTTGCGACGAAAAACCAGCACAATAAAGCTGCTGATGTGTCATGCCAGACAACTCGGCCAATGAATATCCAGAGAGAGTCTGAAACATCGTATTGGCAGTAATAACTTTTCCACTAACATCAAATTCAATAACTGGGCTGGATTGTTCAACCAAATCCTTAAATCTTTGCTGATCACCAAGCAATTGTTTTGTATCGGAAGAGCTCTGGAAAAATTTAAACATTGTCGAATCTCATTGAAACAAATAAACCATACTGAAAGCTCTTAAAAACCGTGATAGCTGAGCCCTATACACTTACCAAAATACGATAGCTACGATTACTTTCCAGGCACACAAAAAAAAGCTCAATGACAGAACTATTTTTTTATACAGCTAAAAACGGAATGAAGAATTTTTCATGAATTCCCATATTTGATAGGCTAGTTAAGAACAGAAATAAAGCAAACAAAATAAGTCTTTAGCATGTTAAATGCCCTAACAGACAAATATCAGAATCGCTACAACCTATTGATTTAAAAAGCTAATAACAGCATCTTGTTTCTTTGATGCGTCCATGCATCAATTTGTAAATTCGACAGATTTTATGACAGCACGACGCAATGATTATCCGAATAACCGTTAAGGCTGAGTGGCTTTCAAATCCTGTAGACGGTTTTCCAATGCGGCCATACTTGCTGGCACATCAACTTTCACACCAAGGTCTTTAAAAGTTGACCCAAAAGCATGCAGGGTTCGAAACAGGTTATGGACCCTACACTGTTCTCCCATTTGTCCAATCCGAACAATATGAGGGCCAAAGGAACTGGCAATTTCCACCCGATAATTGTGGGAGATGTGTTGACAAACCTCGGCTGGCTGCAATGTTTTCGGTAAAGCAATGCCCAGTACTGAATTCAACCGGGCTGGAGGCTGTACATACAAGTTAAGACCCAAAGCTTCGATTCCAGCCTGCAGAGCCAGCGAGCAATGCTGATGACGGATATATCGCTGCTCCAGCGTTTCTTCGCACACAAGCCGCATAGCTTCATGCAATGCCAACAGCCCTGACACTGGAGCGGTATAGTGATATGACGCCTGATGCCAGAACTTAGTGGCGAGGCTGGCATCCAGAGTCCAATGCCGCATTGGTTCAGTACGGGCGTTTACCCGCTTCCAGGCGGCATCGGAAAACGCCACCAGGGAAACACCGGGAATGGACGACAACCCTTTCTGCCCACCAGTAATAACGGCATCCACCCCCCACTCATCCATTTTCAAAGGCATGGTGCTGAGGGTACAGACAGCATCAACAATCACCAGACAATCATGCTCTCTGGCAACTGCCGCAATTTCATCTAAGGCGTGGTTGTGCGTGGTATTGGAAGTCTCCCCCTGAACGATCGTCAATACCTCCGGTTTAAATCGAGCCAATATCTCAGCCACCTGTTTCGGATCTGTACTGATACCATCGGCAATTTTCAGCTGTTCGACTTCTGCACCCGCACGCATTGCCATTTCCGCCAAACGGTTGCTGAAGAAACCATTACAGATGCTCAAAACCCGGGTTCCCGGCCAAACCAGATTGGCAACCGCCATCTCCATGGCTGCCGACCCTGGGCCGGCAACACCGACGATCCATTCCGACTGAGTCTGGAAAATGTAACGAGCCATGCGCTTAACCTGATCGATCACCCTGGCCATGACTTCGCCAAGATGGTTAATCACAATACCATTCGCTGCCGCCACAGCCTCAGGAATCGGTACAGGTCCGGCCCCCATCATTAATAAAGGTTCATCCGGCAATATCTGATAAAGCTGATCAATCTTAGGCACATCGATAGGCATAGCAGTTCAAACTCATCTGGCAGTTAAAGAACCATTCAATGCTATCATGAGCCCCAAAACAGCGCATGAAATATCTTTTGGGCCTCTACTCGAGGGATATTCTCCCAAGACCAACCTCATAACGACAATTTCACATTTTTATGGCAGCATATCGATTCACAGCATTTTCTTGCTTATTCCAATATGCGAAACTTTTAATTGGCTGCGAATTGGTACATAAAAGAAAAACCTTTGCCTGATTCTTCAGGTATATTTGCCATCCGGTCGCAAACATCTCTCCTACGCTTTATATTGACAGATAAAGGATCGATAATGATAAAAATAGCCTTCTGCCTGATGGTGCTCCTTACTATCTCAACTGTAACTACGGCAGAAACCGTAGTAACAGTCCGAGCACCCGAGTCTCCTACCGATAAACGTTATGACTATGATAATGCCGTGATCAAGCTGGCATTGGACAAGACCGTTTCAAAATATGGCCCGTATCGGATTGTATTATCTCCCGTCCTTACTTATGCCCAGGCACTTGATGTGCTGGCCAATAACACCTTGAACAATTTTGTTATGAAAAACAGCTACAGCCAGGATGTTGCCAGTCAGTCCGGATTCGTAGAATTTCCGGTAGATCTGGGAATAGTGGGCTATCGGGTCTGTTTTACCTCTGTCGACAACAAACCCAAACTTGCTCAAGTTAAGACGATCGATGACCTTAAAGCATTTACCAATGGTCAGGGCACGGGCTGGGCAGACGTAGACATCCTTCGACAGAACGGGTTTAACGTTCGCGAAGTGGCTCATTATGAAAGCTTATTCCTGCTGACAGCACATGGCTCTATCGATCTGTTCTGTCGGGGTACTAATGAGTTGTTACCCGAATATGAAGAGTTCAAAAAATTTCCTGACCTGACCTACGACGAAACTTTCTCACTGGCATATCCATTACCCCGCTTTTTGTTTACTTCAAAACAGAATCAGGAGCTGGTCAAACGTCTGGATGAGGGCATTAAGATGGCTTATGCAGATGGCAGCCTGCAAAAACTGTGGCTGGCAAATTATCAAGACAGTATCAATTTTGTACGTCTGGATAAGCGAAAAATTTTCTATATTGACAACCCTCTTTTACAAGGGCTGTCAGATAGTTACAAACAGTACATGTATAAACCGTAACAGGTACTCAGATATCAGACAGCATCAAGGCTGGTACATATATTTTTGATAATCGACTGGCAGATCCTTAATTAAAGGATTTTGGATATGAAAAATTTTTCTTTTATCCAGACGTACAAAGTCGATGCTGTCCTGATAACTCTCCAACCATAATTTCTGGAGAGACCCATCTGCATAAGCCATCTTAATACCGTCATCCAGACGTTTGACCAAATCCTGATTCTCCTTGGACGTAAAAAAGAATCTAGGCAGTGGATACTGAATGGCAAATGTTTCATCGTAGGTCAAATCAGGAAACTTTTTATATTCCTGATATTCTTTCAACAACTCGTTGGTACCACGACAAAACAGATCAACAGAGCCGTGTGCCGTCAGCAAATACAACCCCTCACGATGCGATACTTCGCGAACACTGAAACCATTCTCCCGCAGGATTTTGACATCTGCCCAGCCGGTACCCTGGCCATGGGTAAACCCTTTCAAATCATCAACAGTCTTAACCTGAGCAAGATTTTCTTTGGTTTCCCGGGACGTGAAACACACCCGGTAACCCACAATCCCCAAATCCACTGGAAACGCCACAAACGCGGTCTGTTTGGCCAGAGAGTCGGTATAACTTGTCTTCATGACAAAATTTGTCAATGAATTATGGATAATTGCCTGTTTGGATTGAGCAGAGGTCATTCTGGGAGCCTCAGTCAGGCGATATGGTCCATAAGTGGAAACAGTTTTATCCAGTGCCAGCTTGATGAGTTTATTGCCATATGCCATACCATTGTCATTCACAACTTCAGGAGTTCTGATCGTAACAACAGTCTCTTCTGCGGCCATGGCCAGAAATGGAAATCCTGCCAAAACTGCCACACAGAAAATTACTTTTATCATTTTTGCAAACCTTCCTACTATATGATTAAGCGACCACTACAGTGGACCGGCCAAAGACGCTTGCCCATTTTTGACGTGTTTTGATTTTTTTGCTTTGGTAAGTGTCCAAAGTTTCGCACATTGGTTATTGAATGAGAATGCTGTCTGTTATTTTACTCAAGGAAAATAATGATCCATCTCACAGTACGGAAGCACTTATGCCTGACACCGGGTTTGTCAATAGAACATTGATGCATCCGGACGGTCCTGACATATTGACGAACCCGCGATTTTACCAGACAGAGTTAGGTAACAATGTGACCAATACCAGACAATCTGATGCGATCGCTCTGTTATTTCCACACCCAACGTAGGGGCTCACCAAAGTCATCATAGATCCAGTGTTTGCGTGGTTTATCTTTGCTTTTTTGAGGAGGGGGAGGAGATTTACGTTTACGGGCATCGATTTTCTTCAACAGCTCACCCACAGGATGACGCTCTTCCCGGGTGCCATTGAACTGCAGAGGGATACTCCAGGGATTCAGAACATTGTCACCGGATTTGCCATTCTCAATGTTCTTGACTTCACCGCCTTGAGACAAAAACTTCTCCACTTCCTGTTCAAGGTGCTCCCGAAGCTCTTTTTTGGTTGGGCGTTTATTAGCAAGCATGATCATGTCTAGCTGTGTAAACAAACCCAGTATTTTAGCACCTTAGAGCGGATATTTTCATCAGGCAGCGATAAATTCCTTCACCAGCTGCCAGAACCCGGTAATTTTTTCAATCTCTCCACAGAACACCGGTTTAACATTAAAACCTCCGGATGGTCGTCAACCATTAAGGTCTGACATAATATGAACAACACCTTTTGAATCAATAACAGACCAGGACACCCCGTGAGCACAGAAACCAAACGTGGCTTTACCACCCAGATATTGCACGGTGATCGTCAGAGCACCATTGAACATGGTTCAAACTGTAAACCCATCCATACTGCAATCGCCTACGGCTACAAAGATGCAAGAGAGATTGCAGAAGTATTCCAGGGCACCAAGCCCGGATACTCCTACGGTCGCCAGAATAATCCCACGACCACGGCACTGGAAAACAAAATCACCACCATGGAACAAGGTACCGGCAGCATTGCCTTCTCCACCGGTATGGCGGCAATCAGCGCAGTCATGATGACTTTGCTGCGCCAGGGAGACCATCTGATTGCCAGCCGCTTTATATTTGGCAATACCAACAGCTTTCTGAATACCCTGATGAACTTTGGCATTGAAGTCAGCTTCGTGGATGCTACCGACAGCACTCAAATCGCAGCTGCCGTACAACCCAACACCAAAATGGTGTTTGTGGAAACGATTGCCAATCCATGTACTCAGATTGCCGACCTGAAGAACATTGGCCAACTGTGCCAGGAAAAACAACTGGTGTTCGTCGTGGATAACACCATGACCTCCCCATACCTGTTCAAACCAATTAAAGTGGGGGCATCACTCTCAATCAACTCCCTATCCAAGTGCATTGCCGGTCATGGTGATGTACTTGGCGGCGCCGTCACAGAGCTGGGTCAGTTTGACTGGAGCCGCTACGACAACATCATCGACACCTATAAAAAAGGCGATAGCCGCAACTGGGCACTTACCCAGATCAAGAAAAAAGGTCTGCGCGATACCGGCGCCACCCTGGATTCCATGGCTGCTCACCACATTGCCATCGGCGCCGAAACCCTGTCCCTGCGGATGAGCAAAATCTCTGACAACGCTCTGAAGCTGGCACAATTTCTGAGTCAGCAGGATAAAATCGTCAAAGTCTTCTATCCAGGGCTGCCAGAGCATCCAGAACACGAAAGGGCCGCAGAACTGTTTATGGCCTATGGTGGCCTGATCAGCATCAACCTGGACCCGGCCATCGACTGCTTCGAGTTTCTTAACCAACTGCAGGTGCCGATTATTTCTTCCCACCTGGGCGACAACCGCACGCTCATCATCCCAGTGGCCCATACCATCTTTTATGAAATGGGACCGGAACGCCGGGCAAGCATGGGGATTGACGACAATACCATCCGGATTTCCGTTGGCATCGAAGACATTGAAGACCTCATAAACGACTTTGACCGGACACTAAATGGATAAACCCGGTCACTGTAACGACCTGCCACGCCCTAGTGTCGTGTCTCAAATAAAACGCATATTTAAATGGGCCGCCGAATTCACTTCGCAACTCTATGTTAAGTTCAGCAAACGGCGTCCCAGTCTTCGAGAAGCCCTCAAGACGCCCACCGCTTCATTCCAGCGCTTGACAAGGGAATGACCATCGCCTGCGAGCTGCACCTCGTTGTGAACATCTTGAGGTGCTTGTTTAATATAGGTTTTATTCAACACACTACACTAGGGCCTGCTCCACTGATGCAGCTTCTGCAAGGTAATGCGAAAGGGATTCGGCAGGTCCTCCGGCTCAATACTGTCAAACAGATTTTTGACCGCCAGCCCCAGCTCTGTATCACCACTGATCACAAGCTCACGTTGAAAAAACAACGTATCAGGATCAACCGTCCGCGACATTAATTTCAAAAAAGCACGGATTGGCCCTTTGATCCGGCTTTCACTCTGCGTCTGCCCAGGCCGCATCAGAAAATGCTGGTGTTCATCGACCGTAAACGACCAGCACATAGCGGCATCTGTTAGCTCAATCGTGACCCAGCGCCCCTGTAGAAAATCGAATTCATCTTCCGCCAGTTGCTGCCGGAAACACTGAGTGACAACGCTGGAAACCAGCCGGCTTTGTAACGATACTGGTGCCAAAGCGAAGGTTTTCAGCCATATCAACGACATTCGACTGGCAACATTCAGTACCTGAGTTGATTCAAACACATGACCTCCACGGTCAATCCCTAACAATAGAACAATTCTAGAGACTCGATAGTTAAGCGAATTGATATCCATCAATCCGCCACGTGCACGCTTATCTAGAATGGTGAGTTTTAATTAGAGTTGTTTGAATCTTATGGAGCTAGTCTGTCCAGCAGGAAACCTCCCTTCCCTGAAGGCGGCGATTCAGCAGGGAGCTGATGCTGTTTATATCGGGTTTAAAAACCAGACCAATGCCCGTCATTTTGCTGGCCTCAATTTCAACGACCGCAAAGCGCGGAATGCCATTGCCGAGGTCAGAAACCGTGGCAAAAAATTATTTGTAGCGATTAATACCTACGCAAACAATGACTCCCTCGCCGACTGGCACAAAGCCGTTGACGAAGCTCATGCGATTGGTGCCAATGCCGTCATCCTCGCAGATATAGGACTGATGGAATACTGTGCCCGCAAATACCCGGACCTGGCCATACACCTGTCTGTTCAGGGTTCTGCAACGTCCCTGCCAGCGCTGCAGTTTTATCAGTCGCATTTCAACGTCAAACGCGCCGTACTACCAAGAGTGCTGTCAATCAAACAAGTTCGCTACCTGGCAGAACAAAGCACCATAGATCTTGAGGTATTCGGCTTTGGCAGCCTCTGTATCATGGCCGAGGGGCGCTGCCATCTGTCTTCCTATTTATGTGGCGAATCCCCCAACAAAAACGGCGCCTGCTCTCCGGCCCGGTTCGTGGAATGGCGGGAGCACCCTGCATACCTCGAAACACGTCTCAATGATGTTGTCATCGATCGTTTCAAAGCAGATGAAAAAACCGGATACCCGACATTATGCAAAGGCCGTTTTCAGGTTGAAGATCAGCTTTATCACACCCTTGAATGGCCCACCAGCCTCAACACTCTGGCTATTCTGCCGGAGCTGCAACAGGCTGGCGTCAAAGCCATCAAAATTGAAGGCCGGCAACGCAGTCCGGCGTATATAGAAAATGTCGCTCGAATATGGCGGGCGGCTCTGGATCAACTGACCAAAGATCAGCCTTATCAGGTAAAAGATGAGTGGATGTCGACTCTGGCAACATATGCGGAAGGCGAACAGACAACCCTGGGAGCCTACGACCGCCCCTGGCAATAGGAGTTGGAAATGAAAATAACAATTGGTGCCAACCAATTCTATTGGAACAGAAATGATACCTTTGACTTTTACCACCAGTTACTCAGCGCCCCTGTGGACCGGGTCTACCTCGGTGAAACCATTTGTCCAAAACGCAAAGAACTGCGTTATGACGACTGGCTTGACATCGCCAGACAACTCAGCGAAAAAGGCAAAGAAATCGTTCTATCGAGCCTGACACTACTGGAATCCGAATCCGACTTTCGTCAGGTAAGACAAATATGTGCCAACGAGCAGTATCTTGTGGAAGCCAACGACATCGCGGCTGTACAAATCGCATCAGAACTCAATAAGAATTTTATACTCGGTCCAGCCATCAACATATACAGCAGTGCCACGCTGGATTTTCTGGTCCGCCAGGGTGCAGTGACTTGGGTTCCCCCAGTGGAAATTGGCTACCAACAGATAGACACCATTTATTCTCAGGCACTGACATCGGTAGATCTGGAGATTTTCGCCTATGGTTACCTGCCACTGGCCTACTCCGCACGTTGCTACTCAGCCCGTCATCACCAATTTCAAAAAGACCAATGCCAAAAAATCTGCATGGAATATCCTGACGGCATACAGATTTTCTCCCAGGATGGCGAACCCGTTTTTAACCTGAACGGCATCAGTACCCAGTCCGGAAAAATCGCCCAACTGATTACCGAGATACCACGTATGGAACTCATGAACGTTGACTACGTTCGTTTGAGCCCGGTCAAAAACGGCTTTTTTGAGACGATAAAACGCTACCACAAAGCACTTACCGGACAACCAGATCCTATGATTCCCATCGCCCGCACCGGCTGTAATGGTTACTGGTTTGAAGAAGCTGGCAAGGAATGGGTTTAACCTTCGACATCTCTGCTAAAGCCATAAACTCAGCTCAAGACTCATGAACACAACCCTTAGGTTTTCTTCATGAGTCGGCTGTTATCTGGATACACCCTTCCATTCAAGAATTTCCGTTAATGACTTTATAGCAAAAAGGCTTACTTGTAGTTAGGTTCATCGTTGGCTTTGCCAAGTGAAAAAGCCACTTGTCGGCCAGTACCTGTTCTGTGGTCTGCCGCCGCAGGGTTTTGCATAAAGGCTTCTTTTTTAGACATTGCAAAATTCCGGCCTTCAAGATACACGCGTTCTGCACCACGGTCGTCCACGAAATTGCCTTGGTAACTGAGTTTTTTGCCTGGCGGGCAAATGCATTGGATGCTTATTGGGCGAAAATCAAATTCGTTGGAGGAGGATAATTTCTGCACGACGAGTGCACGTTTCATGAGCGGGGTGTGTTTGTCACATTTGGTCTTTTTGATCTTTAAAAGCTTCCGCCGTTGACGAAATTGGTCGTTAGGTATCACTGCATTCATTTGGTTTTCGTGTGAACATAGGTTATTGGCTTCGTTAGCTTTTCTATCAGCGAATAAAATGATGTTTAATTAAGTGGCCTCTGAAAAATGGCCTATTTTCGCGCAGGACGTTGTCAGGGTCAGCATTACGGAAATTTCTGTCAAATGAAAACGAGTCATGGTATTTAATATGGTTATGGCTTTCCTGTCTGTTGGCGGGTTCAGTCATTCCAATGCTGTTAAGCATTAAAACTCCCGGCTAACTCGAAATGGTGAAAAGACATACCTGTTGGCAGTTGCTTTGATACTGAATTTATCAAGAGAGAAGATGCACTACCGGACTTTAAAGCGCCCTTAACAGAACATTGAAACAGGTATAAATACCCATGTCACGGTCATTCTACATCCAGGTGAATTATTTATCTCTTTTGCGGTAGTCATCTTTATTCAACCAACAATACAGATTCATAGTAATCTGTCTCAGCATGTTTGGGATTGGGTCGACAATACTTCCAGCCATTTCGCTGATAAAAATTTAGCGCTCTCTGGTTGCTACGGCTGACGGATAATATAGCTCTGTTGCAGCTCGCCTTTAACAACACAGAAAATATATGGTCCTGTAACTGTTGCGCAAGCCCCAGCCCGCGATACTCCGGCTTCAGGTAAATCAGATGTATGTAGCCGGTTCTTGGTTCAGATGAAAACGTGCGAAACTCCAATTGACCGGCAATGTTTTTGCCGTTCCAAACATGTACGTAAGACCATTCCTGCAGCAACAATCTTTCGGCTATTCGTTCCCGATAGCCAGTCAGAAAATCATCAAATCCCTCATAATGACCGAAGCTGCAAAGGTAGGCATCTTTACGGGCCGCCACACAACTATCGAAATCGCGTTCTAAGTTGATCACTTTGAATTCCAGATCCATTGCCGCCTCTTATACCAACCGATGTAATGTCCGAAAATATGAAGCCTTTCCTAAAACCCGAAATGGCTTTCATCACGTATTAACAATATCACCGCAATAGCGCGTCACCCAATCTATCTGCTCCTGAGTGTCTGGTACGGATACGCCTCTTTTTTGCGATATATATTCGAATGCGCCTAATGGTTCAAAACCACATTGCAACAAAACTCCTGCGGCAACGATACCTGTTCGGCCAATGCCGGCACGGCAATGAATCACCGTATTCACCCCTCCGGCCATCTCGTGATACAAGCGCTTTGTAAATGCTGTAAACCGTGCTACAGAATGCGGCAGTCCTCTGTCGGGAATGGGGAAGGAGATGAATTCCATACCGTTTTTTTCGGCCAGCTCACGTTCACGGCTTAAACCCACATCGATGGCTTCCTGTTCTTCGAGAAGAGATACAATCTTATGGATGCCGAAGCGGGCAATAGCTGTAAACTCATCTTCGATCCATTCACCGGATACCGGTTTTGCCATCACAAACAAACAGCCACTGCCGATTTCTTCAACTTTATATATATCGGGAGTCATATTAGGAAGTTCTATTTTCTATCAGCATTATAAAATTGCGAATACTGTAGTAACCGTGCTTTTTAATCCATGGCAATGATTTCAATGCCAATAACCCTGCATCCCATATTTCATTATTGTTTAACGCTTCAAAGGTTTGCTCGCCAGATACATTGCAAAAAAAACAACGAAACCATGACGGGTTAGTACTCAACGATTTGTTCTTAATGGCTTGTTCGATGACGGAAAAAAATCCATCTGGAATCGTGGCATCAGTTTCGGTACTGCCACGGGTACCAATATTACCAATAAAAGCTTTATATTCTTTCCCGTCAATATTCCAGAGTTCGATCGATACCTGATCCGGATCGGTTTGACCCCAGAGGGAAGCAAGCAAGACATGGAAAGAATTGACACAGAAATTGTGCAATGCGTCATTGATTGCACTGCGCCCCGAGCCGATGCCTGCGAAACTTTCCGTAACGATTCGTCGGTCCTCAAGCAACACCTCCACTTCCAGACAACCGTTTTGTTCTCTGGGATACCAGATAGCTCTGATCGCAGGTAGTTTGCCCAAAGGAACAATCCACTCATTGCTGATTTGAAACTGTATTTCATGAGCAGACATCAACTCAGATAATTCTTTTTCAAGTGTTATTGGTTCCATGAAGTACCTTGTGGTTTAGAATATCCCTGCACTGCCAAAGTGACATAGTCTTCGACATAAATACTAATTTTATGCGGCATTCCAAGATGGGTAGACTTTATTCTCTTTCATTGAGTACCAACATATATTGAAACCCTGTCAGCGACAGAACGTATACCAGATGTCCGCTACAGCTTTAATACCCCGCAACCCTCAGGCGGTCTTTAAAGGTCACAACCAGAATATCGCGATAGCCCTCCACGGCAGGATCAATCTGTTGGATGGCGGTGACGCCATGAAGAATTTCCCGGTCATTAACGATGGCCATACTCATGGGTTCACACAGGGTAAATTCGTCGAGCAGGTTATGGCGGTGATCGAAAATCTGGCTAATGCCTCCTTCGACACCATGGCGGTTGATCAGTACCATCATGACGAAATCGACTCCATCACTGTGGATACCTTCTGGCGTTGGCAGGCCACGTTGGTGATGATTGGCGTCGATCCGAAACTGGTGAGCTTCGATATGCCAGCTAGCCTCAGGAGCCAGGCGGGAAAAGATCCGGCAGCCTGTGTTCATCAGTGCGACAAATATGCAGCTGCTTTTAACAACATCGGCAATCGGTTCATAGTAGCGCAGTATGCCGCCATTCAAGGGGTTGTAACTCAGGCTCTGGTAATGAGGTTGATGCGGTTCCGGCCGCCAGGTGTCAGTACCCGGGAGGGCACTAAAGGTGGCATGACGGCGACGCCGATAATGACCACCATCGGCCATGTAGGGATCCTCTTTCAGGTCATGCCAACTGTCTGCAAACAGTTGCCAGTCATTCAGTGCAGCCGGGTCATCGGTCAGCAACCATTGCCGCAATTCCTTTGCCGCTATGTGGGCATAATAGTGCTGCTGCAGGATCTCCTGAAGATCATCGATCAGACCTGGATCGTCAACCGTATCGTCTCGCACCGGTTCAGTCATTGGGCTCGTCCATCATTGAGGAAGGCAGAGTGTATCAATTTCTTTTCGGTTGTTGAAAAACATCCTGCATGGGTTCATAAAATCCTGCCCACCGCTTCCTGGCAACTGTGCGCCAGCGGGATGATCACGTTACAATCTATTGACTGGCATGACAGCCAGTACTGTGATCCCGGAGACATTGAATGTCCAGACTGTTAATAACCGGTGCCCGTGCACCGGCGGCATTGGAGATAGCCCGAAACCTTCACCAGCACGGCCATGTTGTGTTTGCTGCGGATTCGTTACGTTTTCCGCTGGCGGCCAACAGCCGGGCGGTCAGCGCTTACCATATGATTCCGGCACCCCGCGATGGCATTACTGCTTATACCCAGGCATTGCTGGAGATTATTCAACGTGAACACATTGACTATCTGATTCCCACCTGCGAAGAGATTTTCTACATTGCTTTTATTCGCGAGACGTTAAACCCGTACTGCCATGTTTGCTGTGGTGACTTTGATCTGCTCAGTCGCCTGCATAGCAAACTTGAAGTCCTCGACCTGTGCAATGCATTACCGGTGCAAATCCCCGCAACGCGGGTCATCGAAGATATTAGTATGATGACAGACCGGGCGTTGGCCAATCGAGTGGTCAAAAGCGAGTTCTGTCGTTTTGGCACGGGTGTGTTATTACATCCTACCAACAGGCAGTTGCGGCAACTGCATCATCATCGGCATGGACGTCTGCTGTGGCAACAAAAACTCACCGGTAATGAGTATTGCAGTTATGCCATTGCAGTGAATGGTGAGGTATTTGCCGAGACTATCTATCGCCCACGGCATCGTTTGACTTCAGCAGCTGGCATTTATTTTGAACCGGTTATGCATCCGGGCATTTCAAAGTTTATTGCAGCATTTTGCCGTTATTATAAATTTGAAGGCCAGGTTGGTTTTGATCTCATGGTTATCGAAGATCAGGTGTATCTGCTGGAATGCAATCCGCGCTGCACCAGTGGTGTTCACTTGTTGACGGATGTGGATCTGTTCGCTGCGTTTACGGGTACCCGAAAAACCGAAGCGGTACCACGACCGGCAATGCTAACCCTGCCCATGTTATTGATCGGTTTACCAGTGGCGTTAAAAAAACTGCGTCTGCGGCAGTGGTACAGGGATTTTCGCCGGGCAAGGGATGCGATACAGCAAAAGGGTGACAAACCATTTCTACTGTTCTCCCTGCTAGCTCTGGGCGAGCTGGTCGTCAAAGCTTGGCGGTTGCGGTTGTCGCTTCGTCAGGCGTCAACAATGGATATCGAATGGGACGGAGAAGCAATTCGATGATATCGGTGATTCAGCCACCACATGCTGCTTCTGCCAATCCGGTTGATCGTTATCTATCGGCTTTTACCGGAAGTACGCAGCCGGTGATACAAAACGTTCAAACCCGCTTTGCCGTGTGGACAAACTCGAACGGTCTGGCACTGCCGGTCACCATCAATGATCATGAGTATGACAACAGCTATGTTTGTTCACCCTACACGGCACTGGTACCTTATTGTCTGGAGGAACTGGCGAAGCTGAATAATCCACTGCTCCGGGCCATGATCCGCCAATTGATATTACTGATGGCCGGAAGCCTGAAAAAGCATCAGATCAATAAAGTGGTGCATGTCAATAACTGGTTGTTGTCCACCAATCTTTATATCGATGGCCTGAACTCTGACATGAGTGCGTTGATTAAGCCATTTACCTCTGCGTATAACGATCATGCATTGATCTTCAGATCGTTAAATGAATTCGCCAATGCGCAATTGCTGTCCGGCTTTCGAGAGGCAGGATGCCTGATCGTTCCGACCCGGCAGGTCTATCTTTATGATCCGTCACTGAAAGATTACTGCAGCACCCATAATTACCAGATTGATCAGCGGTTGCTGACCAAAACGCCCTATCAACATGTTACTGGTGCTGCAATCGGTGTAAACGATCATGCCCGCATTGTCGAGCTGTACAACATGCTGTATATACAGAAATATTCCCGCCATAACCCGCAGTTCACCACACGGTTCATCGCACAGATCAGTCAGCATCCTTACTTTGAACTGGAAGGGTTCCGTAATGCCAATGGGATACTGGATGCCGTGGGCGGGCGCTTCAGTATCGGTCATACCACAACCTTGCCAATTGTTGGTTATGACACCACCAAACCTCAAAAGCTGGGGCTATATCGTATGGTACTGATGTCGACCATGCAGCACGCCCATCAACAGGGTTTGTGTTTTAACGCCAGTTCCGGTGCCGCCGGCTTTAAACGCCTGCGTGGTGCCGTACCGATGATTGAGTATTCTGCTGTGTATGTCCGCCACCTGCCCCGGGCCAGACAACGTATCTGGCAACGGCTGGCATTTATTTTGAACCGGTTGTTTGTGCCGGTTATGCAGAGATATGAGTTATGAGCACAACATTATGCGGTTCACCATGGACGGCCGTCATCGCTGCGAAAACACTGAAGCGCAAACCGTTATCCATCTATTTCCAACAGCAACCTGTTGTATTGTTTCGATCCGGCGACCATATTGCTGCCCTGCTTGACCGCTGCCCACATCGTGGGGCGTTATTGTCTGCCGGCAAAGTCTGCGGCACTTCGTTGCAATGTCCGTATCATGGTTGGCAGTTTGATGGTTCTGGCCGTCAAACCGGGTTTCCCGGGATACCCGAAACAGCGAAATGCCCTGCCTTCAACATCAAAGCTTTTGACGCGGTCGAAGATAGCGGTCTGATCTGGCTACGCGAACAGGTACCGGATGCTGACACCGGACGGCGGTTTGTACCAGCGGTTCATCATTCACACACATGCTTCACGGTGGCAGCGTCGATCAACGCTGGGCTGGTCGACATTGCCGAGAATTTTCTGGATGCCCTGCACACGCATTTTATTCATCCAGGCAACATCCGCTCCCAGACTCACCAAAGGCATTTATGTGAGGTCACCGTGACTCAGGTGGAGGATGGTTATCAGGCTTTATATGTGGAAACAAAACAGCAGTCGGGATTGATCAGTCGCTTATTCGGGCAAGGCATTAGCCATAGTATCGGCCGGATACGACACCCTGGCATAGCGGAAATAGAATACCATTCAAACACCGGCATAGAGCTGTCGGTGGTGATTTATCTGCGCCAGGAGACCGGGCAGCGGTGTCAGTTGATTTTCCGTAATTATTTTCGCCGCCGGATTATTCCAGGCTGGTTGCAGCAGGCGGCGCTGGCACCGTTCCAGTATCTTGCCTTAAAACAAGATAAACACATTCTGGAATCGAGTGCCAATAACGTGAGCAACTGCCCGGATTTTCACCCTATCATCAGCCGCTATGATGTCATGCGCCCCTATATTGAAAAAGCTCTCCAAGGGCAGATTGATGACACCCATGAGCAATTGCAACTGATGCTGTGAGGAAAAGCAGATTATGCGTCCGTGTTCCCTTCACCATCTTTAAGGCTGGTTTCCAGCGCTTTTAACTGTTCAGAAATATCCTGTATTTTTTTCTGGGTCTTTAAATCGATATCGATTTTACGATCCATGCTGCGCACCAATGGATACAGACTGTTTTGCCAGGTATTGGCCAGCACCGTAAGGATGTTTTCCAGTCCTGGTATTGGCGGTGCGGTCACATTCAATTGCGGTTCCAGCTTCACTTCCGGCGTCTGTTGGTTGAACTGGCTCAACAGCGACAGCAGATTCTGTTGAAAGCCGGCATTTTGCTGTATTTCCTGCAGACGTGCCTGTTGCTGCTGTTGTTGCGTATCCTGACCAACACTGATGTGCTGATTAAGGTGCTGCATACCTTCCACCAGGTCCACCAGCTGCGCCACCACCCGGCCACCGATATCACCGTCACCGCCCATGGCTTTGTTGCGCTGAAAGTCTTTTTTGATCTGTTGCCAGCGTTGCTGCTGCTGTTCAGTCATGTGATCGCGCAATTCGGCGAGCTTAAGTAGGTTTTCTTCCGCACCGGTGGTCAGCAGCTGCGATTCTCCCAGGTAGTGATCATCGATCATCTGCATCAATTCATCACGATTCATGACCGCAGAGACTTTCTCTGCCATCTTGTTCATGTTCCGGTAGCTGCCCTGCAATTTAAATGAGGGTTCGGTCCGGTAGCGATCATCCTGAGCGGCAGAGGCAATGTATTGCTGATTGATTTTCAGCACCACATCCTGAATGACAAACAGCTTTTGCAAAACAGTTTTCATTTCATTCAGCTCAGCACCACTGTAAGGATATTTGAGATCCGTCGCAGCAATTGCCTCACCACCGGCCATGGCAATGATTTTATATACGTCATCCATTTCCCGGGTTGCCAATGGTGCCAGCACGGAATTGGAGGTCAGGGAGTTTTCGATATAACTCAGGGCAAACTGTTCGTCCATACCACCGAGAATATCACCGAGGTTATAAATGTCTGCCCGGTTGGCGAGCATGTCCGGCACTTTGAACGCCTCGCCGGATTCAGTATAGGGGTTACCGGCCATGACCACACAGAACTTACGACCGCGCATGTCATAGGTTTTGGTCTGGCCTTTCCAAACCCCTTCAATCCGCCGGGTGCCGTCACACAGGGAGATGAATTTTTGCAGAAATTCGGCGTGGGTATGTTGAATATCGTCGAGGTATAACATGACGTTATTGCCCATTTCCAACCCAAGGTTGAGTTTTTCCAGTTCCTGCCGCGCAGTGGCATTGGGTGCCTGGGCCGGATCAAGAGACAGAACGTCGTGTCCCAGCGAAGGACAGTTAATCTTCATGAAGATCAATCCCAGACGGTTGGCCACATACTCCATCAATGTGGTTTTACCGTAACCGGGCGGCGAAATCATCATCAACAGCCCCATGAGGTCGGTACGCTTGTTCTCACCTACAGTGCCCATCTGTTTGGCCAGGTTGTCGCCAATCAATGGTAAGTAGGATTCATTGATCAGACGGTTACGCACAAATGAACTGAGAGGACGGGGTTTAAATTCATTCAACCGCAACTTCCGCCGCTCGGTCTCAATAATGTCCTGCCGTAGCTGAAGGTAACGATGATAACCAGGCACCACTTCCTGCTCATGAGTACGTAGCCGTAACATAAAACCATCGACAGAAAAGCGCAGACACTGCTGTTCCATTGTTGGGTGATCACCGAGCAGGCCAGACACTTCGAGTTCCAGGTCAGTCTGCGTGGATCGTCGTTCTATACGTTCCCCAGCATTCAGCAGCGCCACCGCTTCCGGCACGTAGCGTTGCAGATGTGTCAGCTGCCTGCGTTTCACCATAGCAGTCAGCCAGGCTTCACCAAGCTTCCAGCGTTCATGAATAACGCCGTGCAGTTGTTCCTGGGCGCTTTGGTAGGTTCGCCAGCTCGCTTCATCCAGAGAGCGACGGAACTCTTCTATCAATAACTGAGCATACTGACTGCCGATAAACTCCAGCCGTTCACGCCCCAGCTCGGCCACCAGATAGGCGGCACTTTGCTGTTGTTCGAGACCGGAAAAATCCATTGGATACTGTTCCAGAAATTCCGCCAGATGTTGGGTCACTTCCTGTTCGAGGTTCTGAATCGCATCTTGGTCACCATACAACTGCTGCAACAGCGCTGCTGACTGGGCACGCTGCTGCCAGGTGGCTGCCAATCCGCTGAGTTCATCGATACGGGCCCTGCCGGGTAATACCTTCTGAGTGCCTAACGGCTGGATCAGGTTAGCCCAGTATACTTGCGCCAGTGCTCTGGAACGCGGATTGAAGACCAGCAGATCAGCGCTTTCCAGCGCCGGGATCAATTGTCGCAGGATTTGTGCGGCATCCACATCATGTACGCCTTTCTGATAACCCTCGCGATAACGTGGCGTGGCAAAATCACGCACCAATTTTAGTAACCGGTCTTCATCCAACAGCGCCTGCGCAAGTGTTTCGCGGTCAAACTCAACACCTTCTTCGGCAGCCTGAAGCACCAGCAATGCCAAATATTCCGACCGGTAAACCTGTTTTGATTCGGAGATCAGTGACATGTCCCAGTATGGTTTGAGGGCATCAAGTTCGGGGTCCTCAACCGTTTCAAAATACTGGGTTCCGGCCAGATGAAAACAAAGCCGTCCATCACGGGGCAGCATGGTCAGATCCAGTTCCTGGGTATTGACGCTGAAGCGATGACGTGGCCCCAGTTTGATGACATTACCACCATCTTCATAGATGTCGGTTTTATCCCGTAGTGATCGCAGCGCCTGCTCGCTGATGCTTTTCAGGCGCGCTTCGATGTCGTCGGCGTTGACACTGCTTTCCAGTTCACGCAGCCGTTCAATGGATTCTTTGGCTTTCTGCACCAGGACATCGGCGGCAAAAAAGGTATTCAGTTCTTCGGCATCGGTAAACTTGAGTGCCCGTCGTTCTATACTCGCAAGGATGCGACTGGCACCATCCACGATGGTTTGCGCCCGCCGTTGACGTTCGTCCAGCAACTGCTGTTTATGACTTTCAAACGACTCATAAATTTCTTCACGTTTCTCCATGATGTCCGCGAGAAACTGATCATGGTCACTGAACTGGCTTTCCAGTTCCTCAAGCTGTACCAACAATCGCGACAGCTGTTCATCACAGCGTTCTGGTGTGGTCGCCTGCCCCAAAGCATTGGTAATACTTTGGGAAAATAATTTGAATTGCGCACCAAACTGCGCCACCGCTTCCGCAGAGCCGACATTTTTCCGTTTATTGGCCGCCCGTGCACCAGACTGATTGAGGCGCGCATAAACATCGGAAATGGTATCGATGATACGGGTACGGACATTGGCATCGGCCACTTTAAGAGTGGCCATCAGTTCAGACAACAGATCCAGCCCTGAGGTCATACCGGTAATGGTTTCAATCAACGGTTCAAGCACTACCAGCGTTTCAGCTGTTTCGATATCTGCATTGATCTGGTCAATTTTTTCCAGATACGGTGCAAATGCAGCGTCTCCCTGGAGAAACTCTACGGTACGTTCGCTTAACTCGTTCTGGGCTTTGACCAACTGGTTATCAAGTTCACCGATGCGTTTGGTATCGATATAACGCAGTTCACGGATAGTGGTCAGGTGACCGCGCTGGCGACGCAACTGGTCCAGTGCAGCCACATATTGTTCTGCTGACAACCAGTTATCGGGACGGGCATCGCGCAGGATCTCCTGCTGTTTTGCTTCTGCCTGAGCCATGGTTTTGGCAGACTGACGGCGAATGGATTCGACTTTTTCAAATTCATCGATGACCAGTTCGGCCGTCGTGGAGACTTCTTTCAGCAGGCTGGCGATGTCAGAGACATCCGCCTGTTCGATCCAATAATGATGATCGAAGAACTTCTTGCTGCTGACACTGAGTTCTTCGTATAGCCGGGCCGATATACTCTGATTCCTGATCATTCTGACCAGGCTGTAAAGATCGGAAATTCCCCGTACCAGTTCAGAATTGCCGATGCGGCCATAAAACGTACTGGAAGGTGGCGTCTGACTGGCGAACTCCTCACTGACAAATGGAGTGGTCCAGATCTGCATCGGGTGTACCCGGGTAGGCTCACCATCGGCCGTAAAAATTACCAGCGTACCGTTTTCACTCAGGGCATAACCGTGCCCCAGAATCGGATTCTGAATGGCTTTATCAATAAGATTGTAACCCAGCAGGCAGACTTGCCCGTTGACTGGCTCATAGAAGGCATACAACACATCTTCGCCATTGGGGGAACGAATCTGACGTTTGAATTTGAGCCCCTGAATTTCATCATCGAAGGTCTTGTACTCACCATTTTGCAAATAGTACCCGCCAGGGAAAATGATACCGTGATCTTCTGGCAACTGGATGCATGACTGGCCTATCGCATCGATGCGCAGTACCTTCTCGGTCAGGCTATTGAACACCAGGTAGCGCCACGTTTCTTCCTGATACGGCAGAATCCTGAGCAGTACCAGATCACCGACGACCGCGTAAAAGATCTGGGCATCGTCGATGGATTGGGTGCCCACTTCAACCGATTCACGATAAATACCCAGACCGTCATCGGTATTGTTTTCCACCTTAATGGTCAGATCACCATTGATGGTTTCCACAAATACTTTGTCGACAATGTTGATATGCGGGTGACGGCCTTGAACGGTATCGTCACGGGTGGTTTCGAACCATTCAAAATCAAACGCCGAGGGCAGCTGAATATCGCGTTCACCGCGATTATCGATGTATTTGACCTCGCGGCCATCAGCCGAAACAGCCCAGCGAAAAACCCGAATATCCTCTAACCGTTCACCAATTTGAAAACCAGCCAACAGTTTGCCGTCTTTAACAGTCAGTTCCAGCAGCCGGGCATGTTTGTAGTAACGATAGAGTTCATCGAAATCGTTGACAAAACTGCGGTCAGCCAGAAATGTGCCTTCTGCCGAAACAGCTTCCACATCCTGTTCACTCCCCTGACCCTGCAGCTTGAATAATGCAAAAACGTCATCGACCCGGGTTTCTTTTTTCAAGCCGATGTAAACGTTATAACCAAATAACATCCATTCACCGACCTGCACCATATCCCGTGGAATACAGTTATTTTCTGTCCTGACGCGCACACGAGCAGCTACTGACATTTCCGAGGAGCCAAATTCCTCCAGCCGGTTGTCGTTCAGTTGTCGAGTGAGTTGTTCAAGCTGACGCCCCTGATCCAGCAATCGTTTGCGGATGACTTCATATGCTCCGCCTTCTGCGACTGCTGATTCTGTCAGGTGGGCTTCGGTCTGATCGGATTCTGGTTGTTGAGCCATGGTGTGATTCCAAATTCCTTGTTTTGACTGAAAAGTTGCGAGGGTGGACAAAAGCCCGGCCCCTCAGTTCCAGGCCCGGGGGAAAGATTCGGAGCAAGACTCCAAAAACAGCTCAAAAGAGCCACAGACCTGGAACAATCAAGCGGTTTTCCTGTGAAAACCTGAGAGAGAAAGTTTTAGTTCAACTTCTCATCTTTAGGTTTCTCAGCAAACACTTTGCTTTGCATCAGCTTTTCCATAAGCGTGGCCACGACGGTGCTTTTTGATGCCAGTCCATCAACGGCTTTACCAAGAGACAAGGATTTGGCGAAGTTATCGAAGAAATGTTCTTCACCACCGACGATATCAATGTTGGCTTTTTCAAGGGCTTTGGCCAGAACATCGGCATTGTCACGGGCAATATCCTTGCTCGCGGCAATGCTGGCCATCGCTTCCTGCAGCGCTGTTTCCAGCGACATACGGAATTCTTCATGTTCACGGGCCTGATCACTCATGCTGCCCATGGCACCGAATTTCTCAACCAGACCTTCGGCTTCACCTTTGAATTTCTCACGGATAACTTCGGCTTCGGCCAGACCGATTTCTTTCTGGGCACTGGCTTCTGAGCGACCTTTGGCAGCAATGACTTCAGCTTCCGCCATACCAGTACCTCGCTGAGCACTGGCTTCTGCATCACCCTTGGCCGCAATGATTTCGGCTTCCGCCATACCAGCTTCGCGACAGGCTTTGGCATCAGCATCACCTTTGGCCGCAATAATTTCGGCTTCCGCCATACCGGCATCACGTTCGGCCTTGGCTTTGGCATCACCTTTGGCAGCAATAACTTCAGCATCCACCAGACCCACTTCACGCTGCGCTCTGGCCTCGGCTTCACCTTTGGCTGCCACAACTTTGGCCTCTGCAAGCCCTTCTTTTTCAGCCGCATCGGCTTTGGCTTCGCGCACTTTGGCTTCGGCCAGACCATGAGCAGCTTCTTCGGCCTGAACACCTTCGGCCATTTTCTTCTTGCCATCAGCTTCTTTGGCGGCTTTTTCCAGCTCGGCCTGAGCCATGGTAGTGACTTCCTGGGCCCGGAATTTGGCAGCCTGTTCGTCTGCTTCCGCCGCTTTCACCTGTTTGACTTTCTCTTCTTCGGCTTTGGCTTCTGCTGCCAGCACCTGAACCTGTTTGTGGCGATCCGCTTCGGAAACCTCACGAACCTCTTTAATCCGTTCTTCCTCAACTGCCACAGTTTTGTCTACCGCGATACGCTCGCGAATGACATTGGCAATTTCTTTCTTCTCAACTTCAACCGCTTTTTCGGCTTCGATGCGCTGCAGTTCCACTTCCCGCTCACGGGCAACGACTTCGAGATCACGGGCGCGGGTGACTTTTTCCTCTTCAATGGCAATGGCCCGCAGACGGTTCTGCGTGGCCACTTCTATTTCGCGTTGCTGGTTTTCACGCTGTACGGCCAGATCCTGCTCGACAGAAATATTGGCGGATTCGGCTTTTTTTCGTTCCTCTTCCTGTACCCGTTTGGTTTCTGCTACCTCGCGTGCACGAATGGTGGCAATTTCACGTTCCTGACGAGCTTCGGCATCTGCCTGCTGGCGTGCAAGCTCCAGCATCGCTTCAGTGGTTTCCACATTCTTTTTCTTGATCGCCAGCTCTTCATCGCGCTCCAGTACGTTGGTGCGGATGTTCTGCGCAGCGGTCAGTTCGGTGATTTTCTTGATACCTTCGGAGTCGAGGATATTGCTTGAATCCAACGCCCCTTTGGGGGTCTGTTCCAGGTAATCGATGGCAACGTCTTCAAGTACATAACCACTGAGGTCATCACCGATGACCTGAATGATTTTTTCACGGAATTCAATACGGTTTTCGAACAACTGCACGAAGTCAATCTGTTTACCAACAGTCTTCAAAGCTTCTGAGAATTTGGCGGCAAACAGTTCGTATACGGCATCGCGGTCTGAGGCACGCTGGGCGCCGACTGTCTTGGCTACCCGCAGTACATCTTCTGCGGTTTCATTAACGCGCAAATAAAAGGCAACGGTGATATCGGCCCGCATGTTGTCCTTACAAATCAGACCTTCCTTACCACGACGATCCACTTCCAGGGTAATCAACGAAATTTTCATCAATTCCTTTTTGTGAATGACAGGTAGCACCAGACCACCGGTAAACTTGACCTTAGGTTTGGAACTGAGATCGTTGATGATGAGCGCAGTACCCTGGTCAACCTTATGATAAAAGGCTTTGATCAGCAGGCCGATGCACAACACAACGACAATGGCGATGCCTATCGCTGCCGTGACAAAGCCCAGACCCGATAAATCGGCGAAAAAACCCATGAGAATTACTCCTTGTTTGTGGAAAACGTTACCGTATTAATGATGTGTTGGCTGTTTCAACACGCCGTTAAATTCATGTTCCGAGATCACCCGGAAAATATTCTGAGCTTCAACATATTCCAATAGCACCACCCGATCACCTTTGACAAAGGTCTCATCATTCATAGACCTGACTTTCAGGATCAACCCGGCACCACCATCGTTGAAAAAGGCCTCTCCGAATGTCGCGTCCACACGACTGGTCCGCACCACGGCAATCTGCCCGGTCAGATGTTTAGCCATATCCTGGTAGGGGTCGCTGAATATTTTGCGCAGTGGACGAATAATCAGCGCGGAGGGAATAGAGGCGAGATAAAGGGAGCCCAGGAAAATGACCAGACCCAGCAGGTAATGTACGAAACCCTGACTGGCAACAGGGTTGAGAATGTAATGTACAGCCAGATAACTGATGACCCACCCAAACCATGATAACAATGAGATGACAATGGTTAGCGGAACACCATGAAGACCAAATCTGGACAAGATGCCCGCCAGTGACATATTGACATCAGCACCTTCTGCTGAACCGTTGCCTTCGGGAAGGTCGACATCGATATCAGCAACATCCAGATCAACCAGGCCCAATACCGCAATCAGCCAGAAACACAGGCTCACCCCCAGAAAAAAGGTAAAAATAACGGTCGGGAAAGATCCTATGTTCTGATAAAAAGGATCCATTTTGCTGCTAAGAAAAATAGCGAACACCTTTATCTCCTGATAATAATTGTATCCCTTCGGCCAACTGCATGGTGAATCTGACTACGGGCCATTTCACACTGGCAGGCTATCGATATCGCTGAATTTCCGAGACTTCAGTCACATTTTTATCTGACTGAAAATATACTGCATGCTGACTGCCGCAATTCGGCATCGATATCAACGAAGGACGCAATTAAACTGTATTTCGTTTAAAACTAAAACCCGAAAATCATGAAAATTTTCAGGAGCATTTATTCCAGCTGAAACAAACGTGTATTTTCTTCCTGTTCACCGGCCAGACGGCCCAGCGCTTTAATATGTTCAAAATTGTCACCGGCACGACTGGCAACTTCTTCGGCATTCGCAAAGATATCATTGATATGACTCGCCACATCAGTGGAGATCTGCTGCTGAGATTCGGCAGCCTGATTCATCGATAACACCATATCCTGTACCGCTGACAGTTTTTCACTGATGATTTTGAGAGAGCCGTCGGTGGCACTGGCTTTTTCCACCATCTCGTCAATGCGTCCAACATTCTGGTCCATGTGCGCAACCAACTGATTTGCCAACGTTTGTAACTGACTGACAACGTTGTTAATTTCCACCGTCGATTCCTGGGTTTTAATCGCCAGTGCCCGCACTTCATCGGCCACCACCGCAAACCCTCGCCCCTGTTCACCGGCCCGAGCGGACTCAATGGCGGCATTCAATGCCAGCAGGTTGGTCTGTTCGGCAATTTTGGCAATCATGGTAACCGCTTTTTCGATTTGCCCGGAGTGTTCCTGAAGACCGGTCGACATTTGTTGTGCCGACCCGATATTCCCGCGAAAGCGGTTGATCAGTTCGTTGGTATTGAGAATGCTGTTTATGCTGTCTTCGGTTTCGCTGAATAGTTGTTTGATTTCTGCCAGAGCCAGACCCGAGGATTCACAAACCGCCTGGGTTGCCTGCTCCATTTCGCGGGAGGAGGCAGCAATGTTTTGAGTACTCTGGTGCTGAGCATCCAGGCGCACCTTCAGGCCCTCATCCCGAGCCAGACTGTCTTTAACCAGCTCGCCGATATTTCTGGATTTATCAATCAGAGCCCTTAACAGCTGGCTTAGGTTGGCAACCAGCTCATCGATGCCATGGCCAATATCACCCAGTTCATCCTGTGAAGAGAGTTTCAGCCGATGACTCAGATCGCCCCGGCTGGTCAGGGCCAGGAACCCCAGAATGCTGTCCATAGGCTGACGTATTTTTCTGATCAGCCAGACGGTCAGCAGCACTGAAAATATCACCGACACCAGAACAGTTATGATGACAACATTTTGAGAGTGGCTGTAAAGCTGTTTCGAATCTGTCCGGTTTTGCTGAAGATCAGCGTTTACGACAGTATCCACCTGTGCACTGGCATTAACGACCTGTTTGGCAATCTGCGCCAGCTGAATCATGTTTTCGATGTTGCTCTGTTGCAACTGCAATACCGCCAGCCGTTGAGCCATCAACCCCTGCGGGTCGTTAACCGTTTTAGTCAACATAGCAACATAAGGCGCATATTTTTCATATATGATGGCAGAACCCTGCTCAATAGTCTGATACCGATTCTGGATGAGCATCATCGTCGAGCGGGCACTCTCGATAATTGCCTGCATGTTGGCGGTATCGTTGATCTGGTCCAGTCTGGCCAGGTCATTACGCAGCAGGTTAATCTTATCGGCGATATATTTCTGATTTCCCGGTACGGTTTTTTCTGCCGCAGTCAGCTCCATATAGCTTTTGCGGGCCAGTACTTCGATGACCCGGTCGACCACTTTCATGTCGATGGAAAAATTCAGCCAGACCTTGCTGTATTCTTCGGCTGCCAGTGCATATGTCTGCCGGCTCTGCAACAGAGACTGGCGATCGCGCATCTGTGTTTCAGCAAACCGTACCAGCTCCTGTACGATGACATCGACGGCATCCAGCGCCTCGTTCAAACCCTTCGATGACAAACTGAAATTACGTAGCTCGGTAAGCTGCTGCTGATATTCCTGATAAAGCGTTTGAAACTCGTTCTCATACTGACTTAACTGATCCGGCCGATACTCAGCATAGTGCTCCGAGACAAGACGATTCATACCCGCCATGGCCATAGACAGTTGCTTGTTCTGATCCAGCACCGGAATGATGGTGTCGTTAATATGATCAATATTATTGTTCATCGAACTCAACGCATTGAGTGCCTGCCAGGCCAAAAACAACAACAATGCAATAACAATGGCAAAGCCGGCTGTGGTTCGGTTTACAACGGTGATTCTCATGTATTTACCCGGTTGTTAATTTTTGTTCAGGTCTTTGACAATGTTTTCAGTATAGATCCTGATGACTACTCCTGTTGACCCATTACCGTTTTATCGGCCAAGTAATTGACTTCTGTAAGTCCACACTCGTAGACTTGCCCACAACTCTCGGGGAGCCTTGTCCCATGACATGGCTGAGACGCGCAAGCGGACCCGTTGAACCTGATCCGGTTAATACCAGCGTAGGGAAGAGTCAGTCCATGAAACTCATGCACATCATTTCAGTTTTCATAGGCCGATCCTCAGGTATTAACAAACCAGAGGAGGCAATATGAACAAAGATACCCGTAGTTTTCCTACCACCGTCAGCCGCGATCCGTTACCCGGCAGCCGAAAAATCCACGTGCCCAGCCCTTTTCATCATGGTATTTCAGTTCCCATGCGGGCCATTGATCTGAGCGATCAATCAACCGTCACGGTCTATGACAGCTCCGGTCCTTACACCGACCCGCAACAGACAATTGATATTCATCGTGGTTTACCGCCCGTGAGAACCGAATGGCTCGATCAGCGCGGCGACAATGAGGCTCGCACGGTAACAGCCTGCGACCGCGACACTGAAAAGTTTCCACTTTTTGGTCACTCCCGCATCATCCGACAGGCGCGGGAAGGCCGTAATGTCAGTCAGATGCACTATGCCCGGCTCGGCATTATCACTGCAGAAATGGAGTACGTGGCAGTACGGGAAAACCAGAACCGCGAGCAGTTACGCAGTGAGTTTGATACCGATGAACGCCAGCGGCGTCTGGCCGGACAGTCATTCGGCGCCCAACTACAACCCATCACCCCCGAATTCGTACGCGAAGAAATTGCCGCTGGTCGCGCCATCATTCCGGCCAATATCAATCATCCGGAACTGGAGCCGATGATTATAGGACGGAATTTCCTGGTAAAAGTGAATGCCAACATCGGTAACTCGGCACTGAATTCGAATATTGCCGAAGAAGTGGAAAAGATGGTCTGGGCCACTCACTGGGGAGCGGATACGGTTATGGATCTTTCCACCGGACAGGACATTCATGAAACCCGCGAATACATCATCCGTAATTCTCCGGTACCTATCGGCACGGTGCCACTCTATCAGGCACTGGAAAAGGTCAACGGCGTGGCCGAGGATCTCAATTGGGAAGTGTTTCGCGACACCCTGATCGAACAGGCAGAACAAGGGGTTGATTACTTCACCATTCATGCCGGCATTCGCCTGGCCGACATCCCCAAGACCGTGGACCGGGTCACCGGCATCGTCTCGCGCGGTGGGTCAATCATGGCCAAGTGGTGTATTGCTCACCATCAGGAGAGTTTCCTGTACACCCACTTTGAAGATATCTGCAAGATCATGAAGCGCTACGATGTCAGCTTTTCTCTCGGTGATGGTTTGCGTCCCGGCTCTCTTGCCGATGCCAACGACGACGCTCAGTTCAGTGAACTGATCACTCTCGGTGAGCTGACCAAGATTGCCTGGCAACATGATGTACAGGTGATGATCGAAGGACCGGGTCATGTACCCATGCATCTGATTCAGGAAAACATGGACATGCAACTAAAGCATTGCCATGAGGCACCGTTTTACACCTTGGGGCCGCTGACCACGGATATTGCCCCCGGTTACGATCATTTCACCAGTGGCATCGGTGCGGCGATGATCGGCTGGTTTGGCTGTGCCATGCTGTGTTATGTCACCCCCAAGGAACATCTTGGGCTACCTGACCGGGACGATGTCAAAGAAGGATTGATAACCTACAAAATTGCGGCCCATGCAGCTGATGTGGCCAAGGGTCACCCGGGTGCCCGCTACCGCGACGACATGCTGTCCAAGGCCCGCTTCGAATTTCGCTGGGAGGATCAGTTCAATCTGGGACTTGATCCGCTCAGAGCCCGACAATATCACGATGCAACCCTGCCCAAGCAGTCGGCCAAAACCGCGCACTTCTGCTCCATGTGCGGCCCCAAATTCTGCTCCATGAAAATCACCCAGGACGTCCGTGATTTTGCGCAACAGGGCATGCAGGAAAAATCCCGCGAGTTCCGCGATGGTGGTGCCGAGATCTATCTTAAGGACGTCGCCGGAGAAGCGTCTTCATGAATCACATTGCCATCGTTGGAGCTGGACTGATCGGCCGGGCCATGGCCTGGCAACTGCTACAAACCGGTCAGCGGGTAACCTTGTTTGACCGGGACAGGATCGACGGTGATGAGGCCGCCGCCTACACCGCCGGCGGGATGATCTCGCCGTTATCAGAGATTGAAGTACTGGAACCGGCATTACTGCAACTGGCCAGACAGTCACTGCAATTGTGGCCAGCGCTGGTGGACTCACTGGGTCAAGAGGTGGATTTTCATAATCATGGCTCGTTGATTATCTCTCACCCTCAGGATAGCACTGCCCACCAGCGTTTTCTGAAACAGTTACAGCAGCACACCCACCCGACAGCAGAAGAATATGCCTGGCTGAATGCCAGTCAGCTGCGTCAGCAGGAGCCGGAACTGTTGCCGAATTTTCAGCAGGCAGTGTTGTTACCGGAGGAAAGCTGGGTGGATCCGGCACGTCTGATGCCGGCACTGGCGGAGCGAATTCTGCCACTTTGCGAACACTGGCACAGTGGTTGCGAAGTCACGGCCATCGAGCCTCATACTGTCAGCTGTGGGTTGGACAGCCACCGCTTCGATCTGGTGGTCGACTGTCGTGGCATGGGAGCCCAAAAAGATCTGCCGGGCCTGCGCGGCGTGCGTGGTGAAGTGGCACGCTTTCATGCGCCAGAGGTCAGACTGACGCATCTGATTCGGCTAATGCACCCTCGCTACTGCCTCTACATCGTGCCGCGTGCCGGCCAGCGATATCTGATTGGTGCCACCCAGATCGAAAGTGAAGATCGTGGACCGGTCAGCGTGCGTTCGGCGCTGGAACTGTTGTCAGCGGTATACAGCCTGCACAAAGGGTTTGCCGAAGCCCGCATAGAAGCATTCAAAACCAACCTGCGTCCGGCCATGCCGGATAACCAACCACTTTTGAGCCTGCAATCCGGACTGATGCGTATTAACGGTTTGTTCCGACATGGTTTCATGTTGGCGCCAGCCATCACCGCACAGGCTCTGCAACAGCTTCAACAGCAAGGTTATCTATGAACATTATCGTGAATGGTAAACAAGAGCATGTGACAGAGCATGAAAATCTGCAGCAATTGCTTGAAGCCCGGGGCCTCAACCGTGGCTTTGCAGTCATGTTGAACCGCCAGCTGGTCACCCGTAGCGAGTATCCCAATACCCGGCTTGCGGATCAGGATCAGGTAGACATCATTGTTCCCATGCAGGGAGGCTGATATGTGGCAACTGGCAGATACAACCCTGGACAGTCACTTACTGATCGGTACGGCCCGCTATCCGTCACCAGAGATCATGATCGAAGCCATTCGCGCCAGCGGCGCGCAGGTGGCCACCATTTCCATCAAACGGCAGAATCCGCGCGAACGCAGCGGTGATCAGTTCTGGCAGCTGTTGTCCCAAATGAAGCTGCAGCTACTGCCCAATACCGCCCACTGTTATTCCGCCCGCGAAGCCATCGAGACAGCAATGATCGCCAGAGAGTTGTTCGATACCCACTGGATCAAACTGGAAGTGCTGGGCAGCGAATATCAGCTTAATCCGGACCCGTTTGCGCTGGTGGAGGCCGCCGCAGAACTCATCGCTCAAGGCTTTGAGGTGTTTCCATACTGTACCGACGATCTTGCCCTGGGCGAACGCCTGGTGAATCTTGGCTGTCGGATTCTGATGCCCTGGGCCGCACCGATTGGCACGGGTAAAGGACTGCTGAATCCATACGCGCTGACCATGTTGCGGCAGCGGTTTCCAGACATCACCCTGATCGTCGACGCCGGTATTGGTCTGCCATCCCACGCGGCTAAGGCCATGGAGCTGGGCTATGACGGCATACTGCTCAATACCGCCGTGGCGCAGAGTCACGACCCGGTGATCATGGCCAAGGCCTTTGCCCATGGCATTGAAGCCGGCCGGCTGGCCAGAGCCGCCGGACCAATGGCCGAACAGGACGTTGCCCATCCTTCAACCCCGGCTATAGATCGTCCCTTCTGGCATCAGGAGCCTTAAATGCTACCGCAGATATTATGCCTGGCTGCCACCGACAGCGGCGGTATCGCCGGACTGAACATGGACATCCGCTGTGCCAGTGCCCTGAACGTTCACGCACGCACAGTGGTAACCGCAACCAGCAGTCAAAATCATCATGGACTAACAGCTCTCAATCCAGTCCCGGACGACAGCTTCATCAGCCAGCTGCACAGCCATGACGGGGCACCGATACAGGCAGTTAAAATTGGCGTCCCTGGAAATGCCCGCCAGTTATCTCTGACCGCTGACTGGCTGGCATCGCAGACGCGGCCAGTGATTCTCGATCCCGTGTTTACAGCCACGATTGGCGGGGATTTCTACGATGCTTCCAGCCTGACCGAACTGCGCCAAGCGCTGTTGCCACAGGTCACCCTGATCACTCCCAACATTCCGGAAGCCGAACGCTTATGCAATTGCCGGATTCTGACGCCGGACGACATGATTACGGCAGCGCAGCAGTTGCTGGGGTTTGGCATACAGGCTGTCTTGCTGAAAGGGGGGCACCTGAACGGCCAATTCTGCTGCGATTACTATGTCGATCAGCAACGGGCTTTCTGGCTGCGGACAACACGATCCGACGCAACCAATCAGCGCGCGACCGGTTGTCTGCTGTCGACCTCCATTACCTCGGCCCTGGCCCTCGGGTATTCCCTGGCCGATGCCGTGGTGATCGGCAGGATGGCTATCAGTCAGGGCTTGCGCCAGGGTTATGGTCTGGCACAGCAGGAAGGACCGGTCCGGATCAATCATTTTCCCGATCATCCGCAGGATCTGCCGGAACTGTACGACCACTACTCTGACGCCACTGTCAGTCCATTTCCGGCATGTGATCGCAACCTTGGCCTGTATCCGGTGGTGGATGATGTCGGTTGGATTCAACGACTGCTGCCCTTCGGTCTTCAGACCATTCAGCTACGCATCAAGAATCAACCACTGACCCAGGTGGCCCAGCAGGTCCGTCAGGCTGTGGCCTTGTGCCGAGACAGCCATTGCCGCCTGTTCATCAACGACTACTGGCAGCTGGCCATAGAACATAAAGCCTACGGCGTACATCTGGGCCAGGAGGATCTGACCGATGCCAACCTTGCCCAAATCAAGACAGCTGGGCTGCGTCTTGGCATCAGCAGTCATTGTCACTATGAGGTGGCCCGGGCCAGAAGCCTGAAACCTTCTTACATTGCCAGTGGCCCAATCTATCCGACCACCTCCAAAATCATGCCATGGCAGCCACAGGGTATTGACGGTCTGAGTTACTGGCGCAAACTGATTCCGCAGCCGTTAGTGGCCATTGGTGGCATTTACGGTGACCGAGTCAAAGCGGTCCATCAGGCAGGCGCTGATGGAGTGGCAATGATTTCAGCCATCACAGCAAGTCCATCACCGGAGACAACCGTCAAACAGCTGATGACCCTGTTTTCGCAGCATACATGACATCAGCCGGTTCATGATGCCATCAGTATCGCAATGGCTGTTTACCGCTCTTCTCACTTACGGCAAAGCAGCCTCCTGTACCAATTCTGTATTGACCCATCAACCTACTTACTATAGCTGTCATAGGTGAATTGTTATGGTTTCAATTTTGCTGTCAGATACTGATAACAGGCAGGATAAGTCATTGATATATGATAATGGTCAAATGCCGATATTTTGCTATCTTCATCAGACATTCCTGCAACAACCATAAGCTGTCAATCAATGGATGAATTTTCTAACAAAATAATAAAACCGGTCATTCAACGAAAACGGCGAATACCATAAAAATCATAATAAATGTTTTACTGAATTCGTCATTTTCACGATAACGATCACTGGAGAATATCTATGCATAAGCACACATCACTAATCACCTTTATCATTTCCGGATCACCTGTGGTTGATAAGGTATGGCACCATATCGGTAATGTTTTTCATCATGAAGTCTATAATTCCATGCCTGATTTTTTAATGAGTGGGACAAAAAAACTTCAGCATTGATCGTCGGCTCTGAGGAAGACTTCCACACCGGACAACATGCACTGGAACAACAGCATCATACCTCGCTGATCGTCAATCTGCTCACAACCACAATCAGGATCGTTGGTGAATTGTCAGGCGAACAGGTTGATCCGCTGGTAATGATCTGCCAGCACATTTTAATGTCGTTAGCGATCTGTTCATCTCCCCTTTCATTGGATGCCATTCATGCCACCCCATCGCTATCTACTGCAAACATCATCAGACAACAGCAATTGACTCAAAGTACCTGCGACTTTTTATTCAGAAATCTGGATAAGACTCATACGTTATCGTCTATCTGTAAAATCATGCACACCAATAAAAATACATTGTCACAGGCTTTCAAACAGCAACTGCACATGGGCGTTTCCAGCTGGCTGCGGAAAAAACGTATGGAAAAAGCCAGAGAACTGTTGCTAACCACAGATCTGAACATTCAGGAAATCTCCAATCAGGTCGGGTATTCAGATCAGGCCAATTTCTCAACCACTTTTAAAGCCTTTTACCATCATAGCCCTCTGCAATTACGTAAGCAGGATCAGAGCGCCGATTAACGCTACGACAATGATCGTCATTACTCGCCACTACCGGATCTGATGCGGTATCCGGTAACTGGCATGGTTATCGCTCAATTTTTATAAACCCGATCACCAGTGGCCTTGCTGAAACCGCATGGCTATGTGGGAGGAATGCTGATGGACGGAGCAGTCATGATGCCGATACACCGACAACTTCTGGAGCATTTCGACCAGCGCCGCTGGCAAAAGAGGACAATATGACGTTTGATTACCTGCACATTCTGACCGTCATTAAACACTGTCACGAAACTGACCCGGTACTGCACCAACGCCAGAGCCTGACAGAGTGGTCGAAAATAGCCGCACTGGCCTGCCTGCAGGCACAGGGCCTGGCCATTTCTGCCGCTGTGATCGATCAGCTGAACCACAGATTTAATCTTGTTCTGGAGATAACAGCCCGATTGAACCAGATTGAAAGTAACCAGCCTTACTGCGATGAGCTGATGCAGACATTCCGCCAGTACTATCGCTGGCTGGGCCGGCAAGGCGAAGGATTGTCAGCTCTGGAGATCCAGCAGAACTGGGAAAACTGGCTGCCAGAACCTGATCCGAAAGAGCTCTTCTGTGGACATTCTGCTGCGCTCGGTGATGATAACAACGATTGCATGCATGACAATTCCGATTTCCTCACCCTCAACGGCTGCATTGACGACATCGCCATTTTTGCCAGGCAAAACAGCTATCAGGACCCACTTCCGGATGACGCATTTATCGATCAATGGTTGCATGCCACTAAGAAATTGTGTCTGCTGGCCGAACGTCTAAAAGTGCCGTTACCGCTAAAACTCAAAACCATGCTACAACAGGTTGCTGCACTTTATCCGGTTGTGACTGGGGGAACGACGAATTTGTTTATCGCCGCCCCTGACCCGGATGCAGCTAAACACTGGTTTGACTATCAGCAGGAATATCACGCACGACATAACCAAAAACTGAATCTTGAACGCATCATGGATTGGAGTGAACACTTGTATCGGCATTTACTGCATCGGGTGCCAGTACTACCAATTCCATGGCCGGTTCACGATCATGACTCGATTGACCAAGACTTCCCAGAGGACAATCAGTCTCCCATCATGTTTTTATAATTATCATGGCACACAGCAAATTAAACACCACCCCTCGATTCGACCGCTTTGGCTGGTACTGGCAGCCAGAACAATGGTTGACAGGAATGTCTCCAACAGATGTTCGCAATGCGACAGGAAATGCGGTTGACCTCAATGCGCTGGAAAAATCTCTGCAAGGTAGAGTCGAACAACAAAAACAATTGGTTGACTCGCTCACACAATCCCCACCTGTCGCACCAAAGCCAGATTGAGTGCCTGATGACGGTCAATAATATCCAGGGATACGATTAATCTGTATTGGCTGTGGTCAGTGACGTCTACAGTCGAACTTCCAGGAATGTATTCACGGCGGGGAGCAAACATGGGAACCGGCTAAAGATGGAACCGATAAGTCGTTATCCGTCTTCATCAGAATACGGCTGAAAACAACCACGAACAACGACATGAAAACGATTTGAAATGCATCGTCGCACCATATACTGAATGGCTTATTTTTTCGGATTAAAATATTGATTGAATATTTGCTGTGCCAGTTTAGTACTCTCAAGCGAACTGCCTTTCATTATATCGTTTTGGCTATCATACCCAACAGCCTGTTCGTCCGTTCGAACGCTACCGATAACCTTATTGAACTCTTCACCCATAGCCGGGTTCTGCAACCACTTGGCGTAGGCACTCCCCATTACCACCATATCGATCGTACTCTGATTTTTGACACCATCCACCTCGTTCTGAGCAGAGAATGCGATAGATTGTGCTACGGCCGCGGCGGCGGCCTCCAGGGGACTGACTCCGTCAAAGTGAGTTTTTTCATCAGCGGCATTTGCTTTCTGACCTTCCGCGTCTTTATCTGCTTCGGACATCATCGACTCCTCTCTGCTTAATCCATGAAACAATTACTCTGGTAAATTCCGACCACGACTCATGTATTCTGCTTATCTTTTTTCTGTTGCATGGCCATGTTTACTTGATACAGAAACTGAATCATATCTTTCAGGCCATCGGTATCTATGGTGGACTGCAACGTTGTAGATTCAATTGAAGTAATCGGTGGAGTCAGGTTGATGGACATACTCAACTGATTTTGGTTCTGGTTGTAACATAACGACCATTTTCCGGGCGATGCTCCATTCTGTGGATCAAATGGAGCACTGAGGCAGTTGGAAATATCCTGCGTTTTATTGGTTGTCATGATATCTCTCCATACATGTTTGCGATAAATACTCTATCAAAATAATTTATTTCCGGATTACGATCCCAGGATCTTATTACACGTCTGTACCATTGCAGAATTTGCCAAGGTCTGAGCAGCATATTGATTGGAAGTATTGTTCAGCATGGATAATGTCAGTGCATTGACCAACCCACCCATGGACAGAACCTGCAAGGTCTTGTTGCTTTGCTCCTGGAGTTCATCATTTATCTTCGATGAATTATGAATATAATCTTTTTCTGCCATAACCATTGCTCCGATACGGTTAAGATTTGATTAACACTGCCTGATAATTATGGAGAAACGTCCCGAGGGACGTTTTTCCACATCGTTCACCGGTGTTACTTGTTCTGTGAAAACAATTTAGTCACACCGAGTGTAGTGGCAGCCTGATAGCTGACATTGGCCTGTTGCTGAGCATAAACCGCATTTGCTGCAGCCATTGCAACAGAGTTACCAATAGTCTGGTACAAACTACCCATTGCCATCGCCGGCGCTTCCGCCAGCACTTTGGTATTGGCAATTGTAACCGCATCTACAACTGCGCCATTTACCGCTGTCGGTTGAGTTGCTTCACTCATGGTATCCTCCCGTCAAAACCAATTTTGATCTCACTCAGGGGTTATTTATTTTGCTCAAACAATTTGGTCACACCCAGAGTACTGGATGCCTGGTAACCAACATTTGCTTGTTGTTGCGCATATACGGCGTTAGCAGCCGCCATGGCAACAGAGTTACCGATAGTTTGATACAAGCTACCCATCGCCATCGCCGGCGCTTCCGCCAGTACTTTAGTATTGGCAATAGTCACCGCGTCAACAACGGCTCCGTTGACTTCAGTTGGCTGAGTGGAGTGAGTTGGCTGAGTGGATTGAGTTGCATTAGCCATAGTATTTTCTCCTGAAAATGTTTTTTTTGATCATTGTTAATTTAGTACATTAACTCTTATTGTCACTAAACAGCTTTGTTACTCCTAAAACTCCTGTAGACTGATAAGTCATCCATCCTTGCTGCTGCGCATAAACCGCATTGGCAGCGCCCATCGCTACAGAATTCCCAATAGTCTGATATAGACTACCCATCGCCATCGCCGGAGCGACTGCATTAACCTGTGCATTTGTTGCTGCAACAGAACCAACAACAGCACCGTTGAGTGAACTTGGTTGCGTCATCATGTTTCTCCCGAAATTTAACTGCGGTTACCGGGTATTAACCGTTTTGAGAAAACAGCTTCATAACTCCCAACGTGGTCGCCGCCTGATAAGCAACATTAGCCTGTTGCTGCGCATAAACTGCATTCGCTGCAGCCATTGCCACCGAATTGCCGATGGTTTGGTACAAACTTCCCATCGCCATCGCTGGCGCTTCGGCAACAACTTTGGTATTCGCAATCGTAACTGCATCGACTACCGCGCCATTCACCGAATCGGACATAACAGACCTCCTCTGTTATCAAATAAAGTGTTAACAACAAACCCCGTTTTGAGGGATCCGAATAGTCTTTTTCACATAACATGCCAACACTAAAAATTTTTTCGACCCAGCTAACCTGTTGATAAACCGGGAGTTTTCAGTGTGTCATTTTTGAGAGTGAAGATCCGCTCAAAGATCCTATGGCCTGGTTCATCCATTACCTGAAAATATCAGGTGATATCCGTCCAGCCATTCACCGGGAGTAAATATATTGTGGATGTTGATAAGCGATTGAGAGTTAGTCTGGAGAGCTAAAGAACGGCATTATTTAAGCGATACGGGGTAGTGGAATCTTGCCGGTAATGGTAGTCCGCTTATGTCAGATTTTTCCATAATGAAACCGTAACGTCTGAATATCAGCGCAAGGTTTGGGTTAATCAGTGTTGTCACTAACGCGATGCAACCTTCGGACAAGGCCAATCCCAGAATATTATCGAGTGTTTGATGGATCAGCGATTCAACAAATATCATGGCTTGTGTCGGATCCAATGGCGCGAATAAGCCGTAGGTATCTGGAAGAATGTCAAGATAGCCAATATACAATTTCCGTTGCCAGGTCATAATTACCAGCTCGGAACAGGTTTGTTGTTCGGTTAATTTCAGTATTTCCCAGAACAAAGTGGCATCCCTCTGAGTCACAGATTCTCGGGCACTGCGGAGCCGGGATGCCAGATAATAGCTCAACAGCTCTTGATAGATACGCGGTCGCTGTTCCTGAAGAGCGTGGAAATCGCGTTCTACCTGATGACACAGTTTTACACCCAACTGCTTTTCCAAGTGTTCATCAGGCAATAAGGAATACGGTAATGAAAAAACGCTCATCAATGATTTCGTTATACTCTTACTTGTACATTGACAGAATATTATCGTCTAATTGAACCTGTTGAGTCTGATCCAGCTGATCCTTCATCGGAGGCTCGCAGCCATTAAACAACTTTTGTTGCTGTTCATATATTTTTTGTACATTAACGGCCGAAACGGCTTTTTCCGGCTGACCGATAACATTTGGAAATGCCATTTCTACTGGCTGAAATGGCTCTATAGAAAACAAAGACAGCGACTGCTGTAACAGTTCATCTCCTTGTTTTACCATTTTCTGTGTCTGTTGATTGGAGGCCTCCTCCAACGGGTTTTGTGCTTTCATCGTCATCTCCATTCAGTTGAATGATTGGCAGAAAAAATCATAGACTATCAAACGCATACTTCAGACCGACTACGATGGATGCCTGATAACTGATATTCGCCTGCTGCTGGGCAAACACTTGGTTCATGGCCGCCATTCCAATGTTGTAGGCAATACTTTGATACTGGCTACCCATTGCCATGGCTGGCGACATTCCTACAGTTAATGCATTCACCATCGATATACTTTGCGCAACGGCGGAAGAAATGTTGTTCATTTTAGTCTCCTAACAGAGTAAATCGCTTTTAACCTGATCATATGAAGTCAGGCTGCTTTTTAACCGGTCGGCAACGGCCGGGTAAAAACCACACATGGCATTTATCGTCCATATTGCCAGTGGTTTCAGGGTTTCAGATCTTTGAGAACAGAGGCGCCCGCCTCCCCCACTTTCACCAGGTTTTCAGAAACAAACGTAATCGTTTTGGTTGCACTTTCGATAATTTCTTTATATTCCACCATGGCCGGATTAGCCAGCCAGCTGGCAGATGCAACGCCAATCACAGTCGTTTCTATGGTATTGATATTTTTGAGCAGGTCTGCAGCGCTTTGTACTGCCAGGGCAACAGATTGATTCAAATGAGGCTGAATCAACTCCTGGGCTGAATTGCCATCATCGCTGCTGGCATCCTGACCACTGGCATCACTCATTCGAAGCCTGCCTGTCTGTCATTAACTGATCGACGTTGCGTTGAAAACCGGTCATATACGAATCTACTTGTCGGGGTGAATTAAAACCCGCTGGCAATAATCTGACCGCCTGTAGTCCTTTCATGTAATCGGGATCAGCTGCAAGCACCTCCAGTACCGATGAGGCCCCCGTAGCGGAACTGTCCGCCAGACTCTGTACCAACGCACAGTTTTCATTCCATCGTTTACGAGCCTCATCGGCAGCAGTAGCCACTGCACCTTTCAGTTGTTTGCTCACATCAATAAACTGCTTGAAGGACTCTTGTTGTTGTTGCTCAAACTGATTGGCATCCGTTACGATCTGGTTGATTGAAACACTCATCCAGGACCTCCAGAGTCAATGGTTCCCGGTATATTGGGCCATTTGCTGCTGCAACAGCTCGTGCATTTTGGCAAATTGATCCTGCATTTGAACGAAGTATTCCGAATAATTCCCACTATAATTACTTTGCAGACTTTGCCGAAAAAGCTGGTCGGCATTGAGTAGCCACTGTGGTGGTTCGATGACGGGAGATTCAACTGAAGTATAGTAATTACCGGGTATCTCTGTTTCGGTTTCCGGAATTTCGCTGACGGAATCGCAAGTGTAATCACCGCGTTCATCTTTATGTGCATCAAACATCAGTACCGGTCGAGTCATGGTCTTTTTCCTCCGGATGATTATGCTGATCTGCCAAAGGCATTTTCAGACTGTTTTGCATTGTTTGATTAATCCGTTCTATCACAACGTCCAGATGAACCATATTTGTCGTCTGAAGATCGGTAACATCTTCCAACACAGCATCACGTTCATCTGTTTCATCTCCCTTCGGTACGACAGATGTATCCGGTTGGGATGAAGAATGCTGTTGTTTTCGTTTCTGACTTTGCAACTGCTGTACCATATGACTCAGCTTTTCCTGTTGCTGCAGCATAATCTGTAGTAACAGATCGTCGGCTTCTTCCCGCAACTGATTGATCTGTTGCAGGCCCTGTTGTCGACTGTCAGTCTGGCCTGTCTGAGCGGCGTCCACGATTTGTGGAACGGGCCCGGTATTGTTATCTTCAGACATTCTGCTACCTCACGATGTGTATCTGTGCCATTCTCCGTTCAATAACTTTACGGTGAACCCCCAGCAATCTGGCTGCCTCTGATTTATTACCGTTACTGATTTCAACAGCCTGCTCAATCAGCGCATCGTAAATAGTCTTGAGTTTATTAGTGATCGGCATATCAATGATTTCTTTGGCGACTCTGGCTGCACAGTCCACCGGTTCCGTTATCATGGCTAGCTGTTTAATGGTATCCGCAGTGACATACTGGCTATCTGCCAATACGGTTAGTTTGTCGATCACATTCTTCAACTGACGGATATTTCCCGGCCATTCTGATGATTGCAATAACTGTAGCGCACAAGGTGCCAGGGTAATCCTTCCGGATGAAACAGCGAAACATCGCGCCAGTAATGGAATATCATCCCGACGCTGATGCAGCGATGGAATAACCACTTCAAACAGGTTTAGTCGATACCAAAGATCCTCACGAAATTCTTTTTCTTCAACCAGCTGCACAAGACTTTGATGCGATGCACTAACGATGCGCCCGGTGAATTCAAGCACTTCACTACCACCTATTCGAGAGAATTTTCTACTTTCAAGCACTCGTAGCAGTTTTGCCTGATGCACCAGAGGCAACTCGGCTATTTCATCCAGAAACAAAGTCCCTTCATTAGCCTGATAAAAAAAACCGTGCTGTTTTCGGTCCGCGCCAGTAAACGATCCCTTTTCATGCCCAAAAAACAGTGATTCGAACAAACTCTCCGGAATTGCGCCACAATTCACACAGACAATCTTTCCGAGTCGGCCACTCAGCTGATGAATAGCGTTGGCAAATAACTCTTTGCCGGTACCGGTTTCGCCGTTGAGAAATACAGCCCCATCACTGACGGATATTTTTTTCAGGTAGCCAGCCAGCTTTATCATGATAGGATTCTGACTGATTATTCCGGGCAATATCTCAGGGAAGACCTCTGTAAAATCTGACCTTGAATTCACATCTGATCTCCTCATTCAGTAAATGAACTAACATTTTTATGGTTAGCCCTTATTAATACTTTTGAAATCATCCTTATTTTTTTTGATTCTGTCACAAAATAATTTTTTGTTGAAAATACTGAATTTCATTTTTGCCTGTTACGTCCACCTGAGCAAACGATATTGGATAGATTCAGCCAGGTTGATCACTCTATCCTGAAAAATCAAGATAAAATAGATTTCTGAGAAGTAATAACAATATTGATCGAGACAAGGAAGCACCTCTCTCAAAGTTACAGAAAAATGATATAAATAAGCACCAGACAAAGTACTGCCTTCGACCAACCTGACAAAGTCTTACACAAAAACAAATCGTTTTTATAGGTACTCCAATATTACGACTGATTCAACACTGCTATTTTTGAGAGAACGGTTCGAGCAATATTCCCGAATTCATTTTATCCAGAAGACTAGCGAGATCGCGGTACAAAACTGACTCACTCTTGACCGGCCCACTATAGTAGAACACTTCTTGTTCTGAGGGCGGTAAAGCCCGAAAACGCAACGATCTAAATTCCAGCTTTCGTATTGCTTTACTGGATGACACATTAAAACTGAACACCTTAGCATAGCAACAGTTCATTTTAAGATTTTGCCGGGCCACTCGAATAAGTATTCTCACGGCTTTGGGTCCATACCCACTGCGTTGAAAATCTTTGCCAATCCAGTAATAGAAAAAACCGATCCCCTCATAAACCAGAATGCTGACCGAACCGATAAACCCATACTCATCATGTATGACTGCAAACAACCTTCGTTCCACCTCCTGCTGGCAAACGTGCAACCATCCAATCCAATGCTGTGCAGATTGAAATACCGGAAGATTACACAGCCGGGCTATCTGTGGATCTGCATACTGCCAGCTAAAGTCGCTGACATGATGACAAGCCAGCGGTGTCAGGCTGATTTCATCACAGCGAAGGTCACCCCGAGCCAATGGCAAGGTGTCCAGGCATTGCTGAATATTGTGACGAGCTGCCTGGGCGTCTTGCCGCTGATCACCATCCAGCCGCTTCAGCGCCCGTGTATAAAACCCCATCTGCGCTTCTATCAGGCTGATTTCAACTGCCGATGCCTGCCATAGCCCCAGCCTGTGCAACCGGAGAAGCAGCGGCCAATCGCTGAGGTATCTGGCCAGCGCAACTGTTTTTTCTATCTGTGGTGCGGTTAGCTGATAACTTCCCGGCCATTTACGCATACTCAGCATCAAGGCATATCGTTCATCCGCCGAGACTTCGGGCTGTTGCAACTGGAACAGTTTGTCCAGGATCTGGTCCGGCGTTTGGTGCATTAATGTCTGTTTTTTGGGTGTTACAGTAGATGTGGATGACACAACCGCTCCTGATTTCAATTACCGGCTTCCCGTATTGAGCAATGCCTGTGCCACTGCGTAACGGGCGGATTTTCAGGTGCTTTTGTCATCGACGTCCACATTCGGCCAAAACATAGATGTTATCTGGTGCAATCCAACCACTAACCAGAATGACATATCTCGGTCTGACAAGTAGACGATTCATTTGAGTAGCATGAAAACTTTAAACATCACCAGTCTGTTCTATGCTTGCTGAGTCGGTGCGGTATGTGAAACAAATGTGAGACTATTTTTATTTGCTTCTGCAATGATACAAATGATCAACACCACTCGGTTCAGTCTGACCGACGGATCGATACGGGAGCGAAAAAATGAAAGAACCGTAAATATTTGAATATCTCGCCACGGTACTCAGCGATACTCCAGCCTTTTCATCGATAGAAAGGCTTTGTTTGACATCCAACGTTCTTCGGCCGTCCTATCTGTTTTCATGATAATGATGAGCAAATGATGAGCAAAAAAAAGCCCCGAAACCGGGGCTTTTCTCTACTCTTTAACAGGCAAACCAATCGCTCTTTATAAAGGCGTCAGGCTAAACCAATTCAAGTTCCAACCTCCTTGAAGAGCAGCGATACCAAAGTCCTGAACCCCAGCCTGTAGCTGAACGTTCATTGTCACGGTTGTCCAGGATTGCCAGCCGCCGGTAACAGGAATCTGCACAGTGCCATAGACCTGCCCTCCACCCGAGCGCTCCAATCTCAGAGTCCCCTGGCTGGAAGCAGAGGCTACCCGGAATGACACTCGATAAGTACCCGATTTCGGAACGTTAATATTGAGGTACGACAGCCAGTCACCACTATCAATCCAACCGACGTTCTGGCCGCCATTCTGATCAGTGGTGGCTTCAACATCAGTACCTGATTGATAACTGAAATCTTCGGCTTCGATTTTGATGGTATTTCCTGCCGGACTTCCACCACCCCACTGACGAATAATATCTTTGACCAATTGTCCAGAGGCTGTGAGACTGCCATTACTGTTAAAGACAGATGCGCCCTCAGCTTTATCATTCCACGCCCAGTTAGCATGGCTGATATTGTTGGTTTTTAGGAAATTCATCCAGGCCTGTGTTTCGTTATAGTTTACGCCGCCATCGCCATCAGCATTAATTGTTCCCCATTCGGTGGCGAATAATGCAATGCCATTATTCAGTGCTATTTGTGCTTTATCGCGCAGCCACTGTCCGTGTGATCCAGCGTAAAAATGCAACGTATAAGCAACGTTGGGGCGGTTGATGGGATTATAAGAAGCGATATCAACATCCTGAGACCAGTTAGGAGTGCCCATGATAATCAGGTTATCAGGGTCAATTCCACGAATAGTGTCGATGAGACTTTCGGCGTAAGGCTTCAGTGTGTTGTCCCAGGAGACAGCCTTGGGTTCATTATAAAGCTCATAAATGACGTTGTTATAACCTCCCCATTTTCCGGCAACCGTCTGGAAAAAAGATCGTGCCAGATCCCAGTTTTCATGCGCCCGATGGCTGTGATAATCGACAATGACATACATATCGTTATCAATGGCAGCCTGAATAACAGCATCCAGCCGGGACATATTTCCCCACCAGTCCAGGTCCACACCACCGGTACTTTCTCCTTGTCCTATTGCCGCTCGTACAATCGTGGCACCAAACTCCTGTTTCATGCGTCTCACGTTTTCGGCATTATAAAATTTCTCTCCACCCCAGTCTGTATTACTCCAGAACAAGCTGTTTCCGGCAAGACTACGAGCCGAACCACCGACCAGTACTTTGTTACCCTGTACGGACAAGGGTGCTACTGCCAGGCTATGAGCCGAAAGCAACATAGCAGGAATCAGTAATGTACCTGGTAAAACCTGTTTCATAATTTTCTTTGCTGAGGCAGAACACCAGCTGAGTATCGTCATTATTTTTCTCCTTCGTCTGCAGGTTTGCCGTCCAAATACTAAAAACCCATAGCCGGCATGATAATTTTTACATCTATGTTGACAGATCCGGCTTATTTTTATGCCGAATGAACAACGCTACGTTTTTAAGGTTCCTGACACACCAGATAATCAAATGAATCGTCCTGATCCACTTGAATATCCTTCTTTAACAAATGGTGAAGTTTGTGAAGCTCCAACTGCCTGAGCAGGACCTTACTGGTGACGCCTCCGTGCGTCACGATGAGTCCGGTCTGATTCCTCCCTGAATGAGTCAAGACTCACTGTACTGATAAAGCAGCATCCAGCCCTGGGTGATCAGACGGTGCAGCCGAAAACGTTTGTGAGCTGCCACTGAATCCTTTTACCAGAATACAATCAATGCCAGCGTTACCGATAAGGTTCATTCCGGCTTCACGTGCAAGTGTACTAACGTCGGAACCACGGCAATCACTATTGAAATCACCCACCACAATAGATGGAAATGCGCTATACCGTCTGACTTCTGCTGCGGTTTCATAGGCATTAGCCCTTCTGGATGTGCCACTTTCATGATCCCAATGAACCGTTAACATGACATACTCCAATCCATCTTTAACAAGTTTGACCGATTCTCCGGTACGAGTCGCATGAGGACCATCGGTCATGTCAAAGCGCCGGCTCGCTATCAGGCGATTACCTTTACAAGTATTGATAAATATCTGGTATTGCTGTTGCCAGCAGGAACCTAATGCTGCTCCCAGGGCATTTGCTTTGCTGTAATCGGTCGGCATACCGGGGCCAATCATCCAATCTTCAACACCTTCCTGAATACCAACCACATCGACATCACGAGAGTGGATTAAATTAGCATAAGCATCTGCTGACTTCGGCATGGTGGCCCAACCATATACATTCAATGACATGGCTTTTATCGTCGTGTCGTGATGGCTGTCATCAATGATTGTCGAAGACAATTTAAAATTATCCAGATCAAATATGCCGGAGCCTGATTTGCCGACCAGATATAGGTCATGAACACCGGAGGTTGGTTGGATATTGAAGCTTCGCGACTGGTAGTTGCCCCAGCCACCAGTTGGGGTCATCGTATATTGTGCAATCATCGGACCTGTTGGGCTATCAAGCCGGAGTTGTGCAATCCCATTGCTGTACTCGCCTGCAACCTTCAAGGAAATACTGCGAGCCTGATTGCCAAAGTTGATTGCACGGTATTTTATCCAGTCACCCGCATCAAAGTAGCCGATACCAGCATTGTTTCGTTCTATTCCTTGCATATCATCGTAGGCTTCGGCTTCAATCACCCCATACGCACTTGAACGGATGTCAAAGGAATGAAAGTTAAACTCCCCACTCTCAAAGACTACTCGGAGGGTATGAATACCGGCATTAAGCTTGATACTAACAGGGGTTGTTTCTTTCCAATTCTGCCAGTCACCGGTTCCTGAAAAACTGATCGTATCGGTTTTTAAGGTCGTGGCACCGGATATCTCGTAGCGAAAACGACCTCCATTTCCAGTAGTGGCGATTTTGGCCGAGACATCAAAAGTACCTGCGGATTTGACATTAACCGTATACTGCAGCCACTCACCGGGGCTTATCCAGCCAATGTTGAACCCCCCCGATGAAGAGGTTTGAATATCTACATCGTCTGTACGGTATTCATCGCCGGTATTGCCGCTGGTGGTATCGTGATATGAAGAACCCTCGCCGCCTCTATCATAGTTTTCAGCAGCGACGGTACCTGGAATAGTTAAAGGAAACCCGAGATAGGGTTCAGCAGGAGTATCGTTGATTCCACCCGAAAAAACGTGGGACTGCTGCTGACTATCGTAGGCCAAGCCATTTTCCTGATAAGTAAAAGAATAGCTGACCCTGTCAGCCGACGATAGATTTGGCAGGACATATTCGAAACGCCCATTTCCTTTATTTTCCATCTGAACGTTTTGCTGAATGCCATCATTGATCTGATAATGGATGATACAAAAATTTTCGCTCTGGCATTGGACTAATAATTGATGAGCATTGACCTCCTGATGCTCAGCACGCGTCTGAAAACCAACAAGCAGCAGCATAGTGACCATTAAACCGTGAATATATCGACCAATAGGCATTAAAGCACTCTGATAGGTCTGCGTTTTTCTCATTCGAATATGATCTGCAGTCATAGGGTTCCTTTAACATTTTAATTATATTTGTTAATAATGTTATCGGTTATGCTTGGGCTGTCTATCGGGAAATCGGTATTTCTAGAAGTCCAACACATTTATAAAAATATCTTGGTACTCATACTAACGAAAAAAAATAACAACAAACAACTCTCAAATTTTGCACCCACCCCTGGTGCTACTGGGAAACAAACGAAAAATACCCTTGTTTCAAGCGCTTTATTCGGCGAATAGTCTTTTATGAACTGATAACGCTCTTCCTGACGAATAGAGCACCACCATAAACATGATCGTCAGACGCATTTTTGTCAATACCCGCAAATGTTAAGGGGCCTCTGAAAAATAGGAATAATGTTGATGCAGGCGAGGAAGCACCACTCGTAACACCGCAATTTACGGGCGTAAAGAGAATGTGAGACGGGGGCTGACAACGTCCTGCGCGAAAACAGGCCATTTTTCAGAGGTTCTCTAAAAGCGTTATTGGCACTTATGCCCTACTTCATTCTCGATTCGGGAGTAACCCGCATGACCTCTTCCGCGGTAGTCAGGCCGGCAGCCACTTTTTTGGCTCCACTTAAGCGCAGAGTATGCATTCCCTCTTTGATGGCCTGATTGCGGAACTTCACAAGATCCACATCATTGGAAATAAACTCCCCCAGAGTTTCTGTCAGCAGGAAAATTTCATATAAACCACTGCGCCCCAAATACCCGGTGTTGCGGCATTCCAGACAACCAACCGGTCGATAGATTCTGGTGGGTGGCTGTGCACTCCAGGGATGGGTCAACTGCTGCCAGTCTTCTTTGCTGATAACACTTTCTTCCTTGCAATGCGGGCACAGTGTTCGCACCAGCCGTTGCGCCATCACCCCCAACACTGTCGATTTGATCAGATACCCGGGCACTCCCAGGTCGAGCAGCCGGGTGATCGCTGTGGGGGCGTCATTGGTATGCAGAGTGCTCAATACCAAATGACCGGTCAGCGCTGCCTGGATAGCCATTTGCGCCGTTTCGAGATCACGAATCTCCCCGATCATGATGATGTCAGGGTCCTGACGCAGTAACGCCTTAACGCCCTCAGCAAAGTCGAGTTCAATATTGTGCTGCACCTGCATCTGATTGAATGCCGGCTCCACCATCTCAATAGGATCTTCAATGGTACAGACATTCACTTCGCTGGTGGCCAGCTGCTTTAGAGTGGAATAAAGCGTGGTGGTTTTACCGGAACCCGTAGGGCCGGTGACAAAGATGATACCGTTTGGCTGAGAAGACATCTTATGCCAGCGGGCCAGTTCCTCTTCACGAAAACCCAGTTGCTCAAATGGCCGTAACAGCACCTCGGGGTCGAAAATCCGCATCACCAGCTTTTCGCCAAACGCGGTTGGTAATGTCGACAAGCGCAATTCGATCTCATTCCCTTCCTGACTTTTGGTCTTAAGACGCCCATCCTGAGGCTTGCGTTTTTCGGCAACATTCATACGGCCGAGAATTTTGATCCTGCTGGTTACCGCCATACCGACCTGTATTGGCATGTTATAAGCCAGGTGCAGTACCCCATCGATACGAAAACGTACAAATGCTTGTTCGCGACGTGGTTCGATATGTATATCACTGGCCCGCTGATCGAACGCATATTGCAGGATCCAGTCGACAATATTAATGATCCCCTCATCGTTGGCATCTGGGGATTTCAGATTGCCGAGCTCCAGCAACTGTTCAAAATTGCCGACCCCGGCACCGACACGCTCGCCACTTTTGGTTGCCCCGGAGACAGATTTCGCCAGCGTGAAAAATTCCACACTGTAACGCTGAATGTCATCCACGGATGAAATCACTTTTCGTACGGTCTTGCGGGTAATCTGTTCAACCGTCTCTTCCCAGCCACGAATAAACGGTTCGCATGTAGCAATGACGACTTCGTGTTCATTGACTTCGACCGGCAGCACCCCCTGGCGTTTGGCAAACTCAAATGACATCACCTGAGTCACAGCCCTGGCATCAATCTTCAGAGGGTCAATGTGATAATAGGGAAACCCTGTCTGCTCACTCAGCCACTCCGCCAGCACCGCAGGCGACAGTTTTTTACCAGGCCGCTTCTTCCATTCAAGGTCAAATGCGGCAATCTGAATCATCGGGTGCTGTGCTGAAAAGTCAGCCCCTCGCGGCTGGATCAGTGCATTTTCTGCGGCGTCACGGGAAACCATGCCATCGCTGACCAGTGCATCGATAAGAGAACGGAGTTGTAGTTTTCCTGTTTTCGGGATCAGGGGTCTTTGTCGTATCACCATAGTGAAGAAGCGTTACTGTCATGGATGAATGAAGAAGAAAACATGCTGGACCAAACCACACGGATTGGCCAGTTACCAGAGCAAGAAACGGGGACGTTTCCCCGTTTTTACACAGTTATGCTGATGAGGCTGCGACAAATGGCAGCAGTTTTAATACTACCTCACCTAGAACAACTATCTCTGACGAGGTAACAGACATTGTTTCAGTGCCCCCTTAAATGCCATTTGCGAGTTTCTGCGCCAATACATTCAAGTTACGCATCACCACAGGCTGAGTACGGGCCCAACTGTTGACGGACTGCTTTTCTTCGAAACTCAGTCGCTGCAACCAGTCACCCAAGTGTGAGACAACGTCCATGGCATTGAGTTCAACCAGATTGTCCTCGATATGATCGAGTTCGTTGCGCATATGAGTCAACTCACAGTCCAGCATCCCTTCCAAAGTGCGGCAGAGATGATTTAACCCCTGCACCATGGGTTGACGCTCCAGCCAGTAACTGGCATTTCCTCCACATTCAGACAGGTGTAACGCTGCACACTGATGACGTAAGGGTTCCAGAATAGACTCACTGACGGCAATTCCGGCCCGTTGTCTTATATCGTCGTCGTAGTAATCACGCCATTGCTGATCATGCAGCCAGACACTCAGTGATAACAGGCGTAAACCAAATTCGGGTTGTTGTTCCAACGCCAGCAGCTGCTCGAGTGCATGTCTCGCCTTGGCCTGTTGCAATGCTTCACTGGCAGTGCGCGGCGGGTCGTTGGCCTGACGGCTCAGGGCATAACAGGCAGGCCACCAGTTCAACATCGGATTGAATTTGTCTTCCAGCCAACTCAGTGCTGCCAGCGGTATTTCCAGAGAGGGATTAGGTAGAATGTCCTTGAACAACAGGAAGTGAGTGCGAATATTGCCAAGCGTACTGCGGAAACTGTACAGATGGGTCCAGTTCTGAGTGAAATGAAAGGCTTCCCATTGACGCTGGAGACTTTCCAATTCAAAACCAAGCAGGACTGCAAATGCGGTTTCCACGGTGTCGTCTGCTTTCACCACTGGCACATTGGCACAGGCTCCGGTCACATTGTTGAGCAGCCGATAGCCTCGCTCGGCTTTACTGATGTCACTCGGCACCAGCGGAATATCATCACCAAGCTGGCGGGCCAGTTCAAACAGTGCAGAAACCTCGCCACATTTGAGTTCCAGCTCCACTTCACAGATAGGATCACAGTGGTGACCGGCTTTGACGGCTCCCTGATCCAGCACCACTTCCACTTCAGCACCATCCTCCAGTTGCAGCAACCAGCATTCACGCTCGAAATCGGTGGCAAACTGCTGGCGGATATCTGCAGGATTGACATGCTCCGGGATCAAACCGGATGGAATCAGTGACAGATCCAGGACATCACCCTCAAGCAGCCATTCATGCTCAGTTCGCTGGTGTAGCCCGGCGATATTGCTTCCACCCGCCTTGACTGTCTGGATAAATGTATTGTCCTGACAACGAATGCGTAATGCCACTCCAGCTTGAGTTAAGGCCTGATCAACGGTATCGAAATAACGATTGGATAATGACCATACACTGGATCCGGAACTATAGCGGGAAAAGATCTCATGCCGCCGGAACTGCTGAATGTCGTCTTTCGACAACACCAGTTTCAACTCAATTTCCTGTCCCATGTGAGTACTCCTGTTGTAATTTTTTCGCAACGGGGCAAACCTTTGCTCTTCCAGAATTGGAAAGTCCGAGCACAAAATCCACTTCAGACATTTTTCGGACTATCCTTAACCAAGACTGAATCATACCTAGGCCGGTGGCATCTAAAAAGGCAATCTGTTACAAAATTAATCAGATGACATATTTTTTGTTTTGCCGGTCAACGGCGCTGTGTTGTACAGGCTATCAATATCACTACTTTTTCAGATTAGAGTGTCGATGATCGTGTTACCAAAACTTTCTTTAGTCGTTAAGCTAAGCAGTCTGTTTACCCTGATCACGATACTGGCCCTCATCAGTATGGGTTATTCACTTCTGGTTACCCAAATTACCGAAGGCGATGCCGCCGCCATTAACGTCAGCGGTTCTTTGCGCATGCAATCTCACAGAATGGCGTCAAGACTGCAGCAGCCGCAGTTACGCTCTCAATTACCGGCGCTGGCGATCGAATTTGAAAACAGCCTCTATTCCAAGACCCTGGTGAATGTTGTGCCTGACAACCCAAAACACTCCACCTACCGGCAATATCACCTGGTATTGGATACCTGGACCCATCTAAAACCAATAATACTGGGGCAACATCCACAACAGTTTCTCAACGAAGTGGATCAATTTGTGAATCACATTGATGTACTGGTGCAGGAGTTTCAACGCAATTCCGAGATTAAAATTCAACGCCTGCGCCAGGTTCAGGGCATTGTGATCAGCCTGACCATTATCATCACCATCCTGTTAATCTACGTGCTGCGCCAGAATATCGTGACGCCGCTGAAACAATTGACCGTCGCCGCCGAACAACTCCGCCAGAGAAATTTTTCCACGCAAGTGGGCTATCATTCCAATGATGAGCTGGGTCTGTTGAGCGAAACGTTTGATAACATGGCACAGGATCTGTCTGAACTGTATGACGACCTTGAAACCAAGGTGATGGATAAAACCAAGGAAATTCAACGCACCAACCGCACGCTGGAATTGTTGTATAACGCCAGCCGCACGTTCAGCCGCCATCCGGATCAGGTACTGGTGCTGGTTCCAAGTATTCTGCAGCAGCTGTCTGATGCCACCATGGTACGCAAAATACGTTTTTTCAGTCAGGATGATCTTAACGACGACATACCTTCTGTCCGTTATTACCTCTCGGCTCTGGAGCGTGCCGGCGTCAATGCCAAGGGGCCGATTGATGTCATGGACAACGACCAGAGCCTGTTCCCGGTGCGCTTTAAAGAGCGCCTGCTCGGACTGGTGGCCTGCTCAAATCCGATACGGTTCGAAGACTGGCAGATACGGGTCATTAACACGATGACGGACATTATCGCCAATGCGATTCTACTCGCCGATCACGCCGCCAATGAGGCCCGGGTAGCGCTCGCCAGCGAACGCGCCATTATTGCTCGGGAACTTCACGACTCTATTGCCCAGAACCTTTCCTATCTGAAAATTCAGCTCACCCGGCTGAGGCTACGATTACGGGAACCCTACGATGCTGAAGATGTAGAGACATTACTGCAAGAGTTCAGCGATGCCCTGAACAACAGTTACAAACAGCTCAGGGAACTGATTACCACTTTCCGTCTTAAAACCGAAGCTCAGGAACTGCATCAGGCGTTGCAGACTACCATTGAGGAGTTTAATCAATACAGTTCGACAGATTTTCAACTGCACTATGATCTCAAGAACCAGCTTGCCCCCCATGAAGAAGTTCATGTACTCCATATCATCCGTGAATGCATGTCTAACGTGATCAAACACGCCAGAGCGAGCCTTTGCAGTGTACAGCTACTGAATCATCAGGATCAGGTGGAGGTTACCATTACAGACGATGGCATTGGCCTGAGACAGAATGACCATCAACCTGGACATTATGGCCTGAATATCTTGCAGGAGCGGGCACAACGACTACAGGGTGAGATTCATTTTGCCAAGCCGGCACAAGGTACCTCAGTGATCCTGACGTTTACACCACAGACTGCCACTGAAGTGACTGAATAAGGTGGTGGAAACCGACCCAGAACTTGCCCGACAGCAATCCAGGATAGACATTTTACATGCTAGACTCGGATACTTCCGGCACAACATTCATACGATAAACCATAACAAGCGCCAGAGCAGGAGAGATATCCATGTCTGACCAGTCCGCCATCGAAACCATTGCAGATGTACTCATTGTCGACGACCATCCGATGATGCGCCGGGGTCTGATGCAGTTGCTGGAAATGGAGCCCAGACTGAATCCGATCGGTCAGGCCAGCAGTGGCGAACAGGCAATTAAGATAGTCACTCAGGATGAGCCCGATTTGATCCTGATGGACCTTAACATGCCGGTCATGGATGGCATTGAGACCATCCGGCAAATTCGCAATGCGGAAGTACACTCAAAAATTATCGTTTTCACCGTGTCCAATGATCATGCAGACGTATTTCGGGCCCTGCGTGCCGGTGCTGATGGCTATCTGCTGAAGGACATGGAACCCGAGGATCTGATCAAGAGCATTCTGAACTGTGCCGGCGGCCAACAGATTTTCAGCCCCGAGCTGATGGATGTGATTTCCAAAGCCCTGCGTGACCGCAAAATCATCAATGGCCCCAGCCCGGCCGATCTGACAGACCGTGAGCGGCAAGTGTTGAAACTGATTGCCGATGGCCAATCCAACAAGATGATTGCCCGCGACCTGGATATCGCTGAAGGAACCGTCAAAGTTCACGTCAAACGACTGCTCAACAAACTGGGCATGCGGTCCCGTGTGGAAGCAGCCGTCTGGGTCGTCGAAAACCAGTGGTTGCTCTGATCACCAAACATAACGTCATCTTATCTTTTGTGTGCTGAAAAGCACCCAACAAACCAGATTAGGAGCCACCATGAGTTGCTGTGACACACCCGCAGGACTATTGCCATTTGAAACGGCACTTTCCCGTCTGCTGGCAGAAATACATCCAACAGAAACACAACAGATTGTTGAACTGGGGCAAAGCATTGGCCGGGTACTTGCCGAACCGGTCATCAGCCACGTCAACGTTCCCCCCTACACGAATTCCGCTATGGACGGTTATGCCATTCACCTGACAGAACCGGCACCTGCCAGTTATCGATTGATTGGTCGTTGCCTGGCTGGACATCCATTCGAACAAACCGTCGCACCCGGAGAGTGTGTTCGCATCATGACCGGGGCACAACTGCCGCCCGGAGCCAATTGCGTGATCATGCAGGAAAATGCCACTATCCTCGATGATGACACAGTGGCCTTCAGCGACGGACTGGTGCTCAACCGGAATATCCGCCGCGCCGGTGAGGATATCGCCGCCGATGCGACCGTCTATGACGCTGGCCACCGTATCAACACAGCAGATATCGCCGTACTCGCGGCGCTGGGCATCGCCAGCGTGTCAGTCAAACGGCAACTGAAAGTGGCACTGCTGGCATCCGGCGATGAACTGAAACTCCCGGGCACCACGCTAAATCCGGGAGAACTGTACGAATCCAACCGTCCGGCCATTCATGCCATGCTGACCCGAATGGGCATTGCAGTCCGGGACTTTGGCATTATTGCCGATGATAAGGAGCAACTGAAAAACGCATTCCTAAGCGCCGCAAAAGATTGCGACGCCATCATTACCACTGGCGGCGTGTCTGTCGGCGAAGCCGATTACACCAAAGATATTCTGACCGAGATTGGCGAAGTAAACTTCTGGAAGCTGGCCATCAAACCCGGCAAACCTGTGGCATTCGGTCGTATTGACCAGGCAGTGTTTTTTGGTCTGCCCGGCAATCCGGTTTCGGCGCTGGTAACCTTCCACCAGTTGGCGGTACCGGCTCTAAAAAAAATGCAGGGTCACGAACAGATTCACTACCCGACCCAGACCGCCATTGCTGCATCTGATTTTAAAACATCACCGGGCAGAACCGATTTTCAACGCGGTATCTTGTTCCATGATGATCAGGGGCGACTGGCGGTTCGTAGCACCGGAGCTCAGGGCTCACACATGCTGACCTCATTAACCCGAGCCAATGGCTACGTCATTCTGGCACCGCAAACGGAACCGGTGAAGGTTGGGGATTCAGTCAAAGTACAATGGTTTGACGCGCTGCTGGGATAAACCGACAGGCAGATACAAATAAGCAAGTGCTCCGGTGTACAGACCGGCGAGGGATGCGGGTGACGGCATTACCAGTCACCCGTGAGGTTATCTCGATCCGGCTCAGGCCAGCTTGATACTCAGATCAAAGAGCTTGTCATTGAATGGTCGACGCATGTTTTCCATGGCATCAATGATATCGTGATGCACCAGCTGATCGTTATGAATCCCTACACAACGGCCACCCTCACCCTGTACCAGCAGATCCACGGCATAGCTGCCCATCCGGCTCGCCAACAAACGATCAAACGCCGTTGGATTACCGCCACGCTGAATATGACCCAGGATCGTCGCACGGGTCTCCAAACCGGTTTCTGCTTCAATTTTCTCAGCCAGGGCATTGGCATCAGTGACCTTTTCCGTCAACGCCACAATCGCATGCTTCTTACCACGGCCAACCTGAGATTTGAGCTTGGCAATCAGGTCTGCCTCGTCTAACCCACGCTCAGGCACGATACAAAACTCGGCCCCACCACCAATAGCAGCAGATACCGTTAAATCACCGCAGTGGCGGCCCATGATTTCAACAATGGAGATCCGGTGATGCGAGGTACTGGTATCGCGCAAACGATCGATCGCTTCCAAAACGGTATTCAGCGCAGTGAAAAAACCAATAGTGTAATCGGTACCATTGATATCATTGTCAATCGTGCCCGGCAAACCTATGCAGGGGAACCCCATTTCAGTCAGAGCCTTGGCCCCCATATAGCTGCCATCGCCACCAATCACCACCAGCGCATCGATATTGGCAGCCTTCAGATTTTCCACCGCTTTTTCGCGCACACTCAGTTCTTTGAATTGAGGGAACCGGGCAGACCCAAGCACAGTACCACCACGGTTAATGATGTTGGACACAGACCGTCTGGTAAGCTCCTCAATATGATTCTCGTAAAGCCCCAGATACCCGTCGTACACACCGAATACCTGTAACCCCTGGTCAATACCGGCTCTGACAACGGCCCTGACAGCTGCATTCATCCCTGGAGAATCACCACCACTCGTTAACACACCTATTTTCTTAACCGCTCCCATTTTGGAACCCCCACTCAAGTGAATTTGGTAATAAAATTACAAAATCATCCATCATACAGCAATCAGAATCCTGATATTTTCAGTATCTATTGATGTTGCTCAGTTTCCCAGCGTTGTTTCACAATACCGCCAGAGTTCAAACATAACTTCAGACAATTCAGAATTTTAGTGACTTAGCCGCTGCAAAGGCGGCTTTCCAGCCTGTCGCCTGCACAAAAACCCAGGCCTCTCAGAACATTGCAGCGGCTGAAAATGATAAAAAAGGACCTACAGCCTCAAACTTAAAAATGAAATTTTATTTCATCATAGACCCTTATCACAGCCCGTTACCTGTTTTTGCCAGTATTGCCAGGCCTGATCGATCTGATGCTGACTGAATACCCGTACACCAGCTTGCCGTAAATACTGAACCGTTCGCCCTTCCCCTTCAACAACACGACCACCGAAACTGCCATCGTAAATATGTGTAGAGCCACAGGAAGGGCTGAGATCAGTCATGATTGCTATTTTTATCCCATGGTCCTGCACCAGTTTTTGCGCCTGCCGGGCACCCAGTTCAAAAGCCCCGGTTACATCTAACTGCGAGTGTGTGACAATACGGTGATCAGGTTGAATTTCTGCAGGCTCCCGCGGCACAGGCAGACCGCCTGCCAGTTCCGGACAAAACGGTAGCAGCTGACCCGACTGCTGCCATTGCTGGAGTATCGGACTGGTGACAGGTTTGCCCTTGCCATCATACCGAACGGGCTCCCCCAACAGACAGGCACTGATTAGAACCTTCATAGACTACCTCATCACTTCAGGATCGTTATGTCGTTACTTCACGCGCTTTTTTCGGCCATCAATGTGACAGGCCCCATTCTGCTCATCTTAGCGTTGGGAATCTGGTTTAAACACGCCAACTTCATCAACGACCAGTTCGTAATCGTGGCCAATCGTCTGGTGTTCAATATCTCACTACCCAGCCTGCTATTCATTTCCATCGCCAATAAATCGCTGGCGGATTCCCTAAACCTCAAACTGGTAATGTTTGGGGCTATTATGACACTAATCATCGTCGCAGCACTGTGGCTCATTGCGCCAATAATTACAGACAAAGACAAGCGTGGCGTTTTTGCCCAGTGTGCATTTCGCGGCAACATGGGCATTATCGGCCTGGCGTTATGCATCAATGCCTATGGCGACGCCGGTCTCGTCAGCGCCAGTGTGTATATTTCGTTTATGGTCATTTTGTACAACATCCTCTCCGTGGTACTGCTAAATGCCGGAGATGTTCGCTCACAGCTACAAAGTATATTAAAAAACCCACTGATTATTGGTGTGGTACTGGGGATACTCTGGAGCCTCAGTGGCGTACAGGTACCATTCCTGATCAGTCGCAGCGCTGAATACTTTGCCCACCTCACCATTCCACTGGCATTACTGGCCATCGGCGGGACACTGAACTGGCACTCAGCCAGATCCAACCAACGTGACGTAATCTGGATCACCGCTTTCAAACTGATAATCATTCCCATGATTACCGTCCCGGCTGCACTGCTGATGGGGTTTCGGGGAACAGACCTGGGAATATTGTTTATGATGATGGCCACACCCAGCGCTACCGCTTCCTATATCATGGCCCGTGCCATGACACCCTATGGCGCACTGGCAGCCGAGTCAGTTGCCCTGACAACCGCACTGTGCCCGTTTGCGATAACACTGGGTCTGGTGCTGTTACAGACATTGCAATTGACGTAACGGTATTCAGCGAAACTGGATACGGCTAACATGACCAGCCTCTCACCAATGGTTATCAGCATAAATGCATCCATCCAAAACCGGGATTCAGAGACGGCGATACCTGAAAGTCATAAGCAGACACTCACGGGAAATAACCGAGCTTTTTTACCTGCTTGTTTTTATGATCTTGAACGCTGTTTTTTCTGTCTTTCTCTTTAAAGCTATCCACACTATTCCCAGTTTGAATATCGACGGCAAAAAAGAGTTACTTGGGGGGCATGATTTAATTTTGCGGA
>NZ_JBNKSF010000053.1:0-84130 GCF_050297175.1 Gynuella sp.
GAACAAACCGATTTCTCCATTTACAGACGGTCTGATTGGAGGTGCTGAGCTTTTCTGCAATCTCGCTATTGGTGAGACCTCTGGCACACTCAGGAACTATTCGTGAGCGAAAGGCAAGCGCTTGAGCCGTTTTTCGTCGTCGAGACTAGGACGCTAATGGTTCCTTCTCCTCCGCATTTAAAACCAGTTCCGCCTTTGGTCTGCCAGCCATGCAACACCGCCCCCAATGGATGTTTACCGATAGAGGGAGTACAAGCTATTGTTAAATGAATATTTGGCTCAGCACACTAAGGAGCCACTGAAAAATAGGAATAGTTTTGATGCCGGCGAGGAAGCACCACTCGCAACAGCACAATTTACGGGTGTAAATAAGGATGTGAGACGGGGCTGACAACGTCCTGCGCGAAAACAGGCCATTTTTCAGAGGTTCCTGAACAGCAAACTCAGTAAGGGACGGTACTTTAATGCCGATATAATCGGGGAGGCATTTTGCTTTACAATACCGGCAAGCTGACATGGCTGGCGGAACATATTGATCATTTGCCCTCCTTGGCAGAAAAGTACGTTCGGGAAAAAACCGACAACTTCGGCTGATTGGTTTTTATCTCCATAGGCCCACAGATACAACCAAAGGTTGAAAAACCGGTCGCAGATGAAAATAATGGCGGCCCGATCAACCACCGGTCCGACCGACAATGACTCACTCCTTTTTGCAATTACTGGCTTTGGGAGACCTGCCCTTTCCGAATACGGATGGAAAACTTACCAGTCTGGCATTTCAGGCCTGTCGTTTTTCGGTTGCAGCTTATGATGATAGCGCTCCGCAATTGTTCAGCATCTCTCCACCTGCTGGTTTTGAGCGTTTTGTCGGTAAGCGCAAGGCAGAGTTTGTAGCGGGCAGGGTCTGTGCACAAAAGGCTTTGGGGCACCTCGGGGTTCACGGTGCACAAATCGCCATCGGCGCGAACCGGGCACCGGTCTGGCCTGCCGGCATACTGGGGTCGATCAGTCACAGTCATGAATATGCCTGTTGCGTGGCCGCGAGCACACCAGACAGTACTCTAAACGGGATCGGCATCGATGCCGAGCAGATCATGTCTGCTGAGCGGGCCGATAAGCTGTACGGCCATATTGTCAGTGAGTCGGAAAAACACTACCTCCAGACACTGAACTGCTCATGGCCCACGGCCCTGACACTGGTGTTTTCGGCCAAGGAGAGCCTGTTTAAAACCCTCTACCCGGCCGTTCTCCAGTATTTCGATTTTCTCCACGCCGAGGTCACAGCTATCGATCTGAACCAACAGCGCATTACTCTCAGACTACTTAAAGATCTCACTGCAGAGGTCCGCCAAGGCAATATTTATAATGGCCTGTTTGCGATAGAAGCAGATAGCGTGCAGACTCTGGTTTATTATTAGCCCGGCAAGTATTTATGCCGGGCTAACAGGAAGCCTGTTACAGGGACATGGCCATTTGTTCAGTCACAAATCGCTTAAATATACAGGATCCTGAGTATTCATACTGACTGTTTCAACCACTGCTACATCCGGATATGTATCACGGATCAGCAGATAACGTTCACTGACACACAACTTCAGACGCCTCCATGAAAAACGCTTTAAAAATATTCTCCGGTCACTCCAATCCCACCATCGCCCACGAAATCTGCCATCATCTGGGCATCGCGCTCAGCCCGATGGAGATCTCACGCTTTTCCAACGACAACCTGCATGTCCAGATTCAGGAAAATGTCCGTGAACGGGATGTCTTCATTGTGCAGTCTTTCACCCACCCGGTCAGCGACCATATCATGGAATTGATGATCGCCATCGATGCGCTCAGGAGTGCGTCCGCCCGCCGGATTACCGTAGTTATTCCCTACTATTCTTACGCCCGGTCGGACAAAAAAGATGCTCCCAGAATTTCCATTACCGGCCGCCTGATTGCAGATCTGCTGCAAACGGCCGGTGCCAACCGGGTGTTGACCATGGACCTGCACGCAGACCAGGTTCACGGATTTTTCGGCGTGCCTGTCGATCATCTGACTGCTCTGCCAACACTGGTCGACCATGTCAAAGACAATTACGACACCTCCAATATTGTGGCCGTTGCCACTGATGCCGGTGGCGCCAAACGGGTGGGCAAGTTTTCCACCCGCCTGAATGTTCCCATGGCCATCATCGATAAGCGTCGGGTAAGTGATACCCAAGTGAAGCAGGGCGTGGTCGTCGGTGATGTCAAAGACAAAGATGCTTTTATTCTGGAAGACGAGATCTCTACTGCCGGCACGCTGGTCTCCACCGTTGAAACACTACTCGCCGCGGGTGTCAGAAGCGTCCACGCAGCAGCGACTCATGGCGTACTGTGCGGCCCGGCCATTGAACGTATTCAAAACAGTGGCATCGAATCGGTGATCACCACCAATACCGTGACCGTTGACGATACCAAACAAACCGACAAACTGACCTTATTGTCTGTCGCTCCCCTGTTTGCCGAGGCAATCAAGCGCATACATACGGGTGAGAGTGTCGGCGCATTATTCAGTTAAGGCGAAAACTATGTTTGCAGCTATTTTCAAAGCCAAGATCGGTAACCAGGATGAACGATACCGCCAGACGGTCGCCCGTATGCGCGAACTCGCGTTTGAACGGTATGGCTGTCTGGATTTTATCTCAGTGACAGAAGGTGATCAGGAGATTGCCATTTCTTACTGGGAGAACGAAGACAGTATCCGGCGGTGGCATCAGGATGCCGAGCACACAGAAGCTCAGCAGCACGGACGCAATGGCTGGTATAGCGCCTATGAAGTCGAAATCGTGGAACTCAAACGCCGCTACCGGTATCCGGCAGACAACTGATATTGCCGTGGGGTCACTGCGACCTGGCGTTTGAAGTGACGATGAAAGTGACTCTGATCGGTAAATCCAGTATCCGCCGCGACAGCGGCGATGCTGTTACCGGTCTTCAATAGTTGACGGGCATGGTTGATACGTCGGGTAATCTGCAATGCATGCGGGGTAATGCCATAGTGCTGCCGGAATGCATGCACCAACCGATATCGACTGAGGCCCGCTACTGCAGCCACGTCATCAAGACAAATCTCCCGTACACATTCATCGGCAATAAATTCATAGGCCCGTTGCAGATGGGAAACATTCTTGAACTGGGCTGGAGTATCACAGTGCTGGTCCGCCTGGATCAACCCGGCAAAATAATCGGTCAGATTGACTTCTGCACTCAAACGACTGTGTGGTGAGATTAATAACGAACACAGCTGATGATATTGCTGGTAATGGGAATCGCCACACAACAGTGACTGACTCATGGCCTGAAAGCCACTGTCCGGACTGCGTTCGAGTACGTCGGCCTGTAGAGCTGCCAGCCAATCAGCCTGCAGATACAACATCCGATAAGACCAACTCTGCAAATGCAGCGGATTACAGGCGTGGACCTGGTCGGGATTCATCAACACCACCGCACCGGGACCAATCCTTCGAGTCTGACCGCTGATAAAATAATCCGTGTTGCCGGAGTCCACCACGCCGATGGAAAATTCTTCATGGCTGTGTCGATGATAAGCCACCGAAGTCGCACTGGCCTGCCGGATCTCCAGCATGGGTAAATGTTCAGGACGGTAAAAAACCTGCTGCCCGCTCACACTCAACAACACCCCATCAACGATAATGATTTCAAAAACGACTCTCCACCAAACAAGAATACAATAATGTAAGCCCAAAAGTGCCCAGCAGCATACCCGTTATCTTGTCGATATAAAACGCACAACGGCGAAACCGCTGCTGCATGTCAGCGCGGGATAACACCATAATAATGAACGCATCCCAGACAAACACAATGCTGACCATCCAGATACCGAGCCAGATTTTAAACCCCATTCCAGCCTCTTGATGCAACACCAACGTAAACAGGCTGAGATAAAACAGCGGGTTCTTGGGATTCAAGATACCCGACAAAAAGCCAACGCTGAACTCCCGCCTGAAAGTAGTCTGACTGTGAGTGCCACCGGTGGATTCTGTCAACGATTGATAATCACGTTTACGGGCTTTAAGTGCCCCAAATGCAAGATAGGCCAGAAATAATCCGCCGGCCAGCTTTATCAACAGCATTACCGTCGCCGAAGCGGCCAAAAGCGCACCAACACCCAGTAAACACAATGCAATGTAAACGCCATTGGCAGTCGCAATACCGAAGGCGACCCCAAGGGCCAATCGGCGGTCATGACGTACGGCGCTTCGGACCACCAGAAAAAAATCCGGCCCCGGACTCAATAATGCCAGAAAATGTGCCAGCGCCGCTGCGGCGAATGTGGCGATAAGATGAACCTGCAAATCCGTAGTTCCTCATAAACGGGTGACAGGTCCAGCTTAGATACCGATAGTCAGAAAAGATTGTACAAAATTGCTGCCGGGCTCATGGAGCGTCAGCCAGTGGAGCTTTCCAGATCAACATAGGCATCAGGTACGAAACGGGGCAGACAGAGTGCCAAAAATACCAGATCTTCATCGCCGGTATTGGTGATGCGCTGTCGGCATCCTGGTGGAATGACCACAACTGAACCTGCACTGACAGATTGCTGCAATTCACCGACTTCCACCCGGCCACAGCCTTGCTGAATCACATAACGTTCGGTAATGCCTTCGAGCTGGTGCCAACGGGTGGTGACGCCCGGCCGAACCGTAGCACGGGCAATGGACAGTTCTGGCTGAGTATCACTATTCAGCAATTCCAAAATATAACAACCTTCATGGAAGTAATATTCTTCGCTGGCAGGCTGATGATGAATAGATGGCTGAGCAGGCATAAACGAGGCCTCCAAAAAGCATACAGAATACCAGCATCCTACTCAGCGCACACTGTGATAGGACCGCTGCCCTTGCGGATGACTGTACACCAACTGCCATAACTGGCCCTCACGGGAACGGAAGTAACCGGCACAGCTGTATAGATAGTAACGCCACATGCGATAAAAACGATCGTTGTAATCCTGTTTGAGGTCCGGCCAGCTTTGCTCAAAGTTTTCAGCCCAGGCCATCAGCGTGGTATCGTAATCAGGGCCAAAGTTATGCCAATCCTCCAGCCTGAGCAAATCCACACTATTGTCATTGATATGCTTACGGGATGGGACTTTGCCATTGGGAAAAATATATTTTGAAATAAAACGATCACCGGCATCGGAAGTGGGCTCCTCACCAATGGTATGCAATAAAAACAAACCTTCTTTTTTCAACAACCGGTTCACCACATCAAAATAAGTGCGATAATTTTTGCGACCTACATGCTCGAACATACCAACCGATACTATGCGATCAAATTTACCCGTTAAATGCCGATAATCTTCCAGACGAATATCAACATCGTAGTCGTGAGTAAGCTGCGCAGCCAGTTTCTGCTGCTCTCTGGAAATGGTAATCCCCGTGACTTTAACACCGTAATGTTTCGCGGCATATAACGCCAGACCGCCCCAACCACACCCGATATCCAGCAGATGCATGCCTGGCTCAAGTTGCAGCTTCCGGCAAATCAGATCCAGTTTATGCTCCTGAGCCTGCGCCAGGTTTTCAGCATCCTTCCAATATCCGCAACTGTAAATCATGTACGGGTCCAACATCCGTTCGTACAGTTGATTACCGATGTCGTAATGTACCTCACCGACCTGATAGGCACGGGCGAGAGACTGAAAGTTAAACATCATGTGCGACAATGCACTGAAGGCAAGTTTGATGCGCGCTGTGCCAATGAGTTTTCGGTTGAGCTGAGCTCCCAGTATTCGGGTAAATAACATATCCAGACGTTCACAATCCCACCAGCCTTCGATATAGCTTTCACCGAGACCAACAGAGCCACTGCGGGCCACACGTGCAAACAGGCGGTTATCATGAACAGTAATATCCCAGGGTCGATCACCATTGAGTTTGACATCCGCCAGATCGAGTAATTCCTGTTGAAAACGACGAGCAAGAGGTGGCAGTGTTGCAGAGTTTGGATATGATTTTTCAGCGTCATTAAAAGAATATTCTGTCATAGCACGACTCCCTCTGTTGTGATCGTCGAACCATAATCTCCAATCCGTAAATTCGTCTCCAATAGGTTTTTTTAATGATGGCAATAAACGTCTTTTAGCCTTAATTTCTAAATGGTCAAACAGGTTTCTATGCAGCTCTTAATCTCAAATGAATTGGTTAACATCCTGACTATGTGTTCAAAAACCCACGCTGGTGAGCAACCAAGATAACGGATGTACCGAGTTTCAATGCAGGAGCTTGCAAGTCCAAAATAACCAGTTTGAACAGATGGTTAATGCCGATATATAACGATCTGCCTCTATATCGCGATTGCAGGAGAAGACCCGACAGCACACAACCGGCCCTGCTTAAGAAACCGAAATACCACAGTACGATTACGACGAACCGGGAGACCAATCCACTGGTTGACCCTTTAAAATGTTATGTTATAACATAAAAAAATACATTAACCTCAGGCCACCTGCATGAACAGACTCCCCGTCACCGTGTTATCCGGATTTCTTGGAGCCGGCAAAACAACCGTACTCAACCACATCCTTCACAACCGCGAAAACCGCCGCGTGGCCGTCATCGTTAACGACATGAGTGAAGTCAACATTGATGCCTCTCTGGTACAGCAACAGGTGCAACTGCATCGCAGTGAAGAAAAACTCATTGAAATGAGCAACGGCTGCATCTGCTGCACCCTGCGGGAAGATCTGCTGGTGGAGATCCAGAACCTTGCCAAAGCCGGGCGCTTTGATTATCTGGTCATTGAGTCAACCGGTATCTCCGAGCCGTTGCCAGTCGCGGAAACCTTTACGTTCGTGGATGATCATGGTGTCAGTCTGGCAGACATGGCCAGGCTCGATACCCTGGTTACGGTGGTGGATGGGGTCAATTTTCTCAACGATTATGACGAGGCGGAAAGCCTGCAAAATACCGGCGAATCTCTGGGAGAAGAGGATGACCGCAGCGTAACCGATTTACTGATCGATCAGATTGAGTTCTGCAATGTCATACTCATCAGCAAAACAGACATGATCGATGCCGACAAACTGGAACGACTCATTGCCGTGTTAGGTAGCCTGAATCCCGATGCCGACATTATTCCCTGTCACCAGGGCCAGGTTGCTCTGGATCGGGTACTGAACACTGGCCGGTTCGATTTTGAAAAAGCCCAGCAGGCCCCCGGCTGGCTCAAAGAACTACGCGGCGAACATACGCCGGAAACAGAAGAGTACGGCATCAGCAGCTTTACTTACCGGGCACGCCAACCCATGCACCCGGAACGTTTTTTTACCTTTCTGCACGGTGCGCTGCGGGATCATGAACTACTACGCTCAAAAGGATATTTCTGGCTCGCCAGTCGCCATACCGAGGCCTGGGAGTGGAATCAGGCCGGTGGCATTGCCCGTTATGGCATTGCCGGCCGCTTCTGGTATGGGATTCCTAAGACCCAATGGCCCGACGACGACGAGTATCGTCAGGCGATAGCGCGTACCTGGCAGGAACCCTGGGGAGACATGCGTCAGGAGCTGGTGTTTATCGGTCAGAAGCTGGACCGCGACAAGCTCGCCAGCCAGCTTGATGAATGTCTGCTCAATGCAGAGGAAATGCAGGCGGGTATCAACGAGTGGAGTGCTCTGGCAGACCCATTTCCAGCCTGATCAACAAATCTGTAAGAAAATGACCGCCTTTATACGATCCTGACAGACTCTTTAAGTTCGATGAATTTTAATGTGCACCGATTGACGTTTTACAGAAATACGTGGCAGTTACCCGACACCCCCGTATACAGATGTTAACATTCCAATATTAACAACCCGGGCAGGCGTAAGGCCTGCTTTTATTTGCGACAAAAGTATTCACAGCCCATGACTATTCCCCCTGTACTCCAGCAGTCCCGGTTTCAGTTGTTCAGCCTGATCGCATTACTGTTCACAACGTTTTACCTGATCATCTCCTGGCCTGAAGAACCTCATCTCGAAACACTACCATTGCCATCTGCGACCATTACAGTCCCGGCTCTGCCCGAAGCCAGCGAAACAAAAGAACAACTGATCATTCCCCAGGAGCTGACCAGCCGTTATCAGATTCAATCGGGCGATACCCTCAGTGACATCTTTGCGCATTTCGGCCTCGGCCAGTCCACTCTTGCGGCCATACTGGAAGCCGATGGCGAAAAAGCCGCACTGGATACCCTGCAGCCGGGTAACACTCTGGTATTTACCCAATCAGTGCCCAACAGCGAACTGCAGCAGCTGTCGTTGATTGTAAATCCGGCCCGGACCGTTCAATTCACCCGGACAGCAGACGAGACCTTTCAATCGGAAGAGATTGTCAAACCCACTTACTGGCACCGGCAACTGATCAGTGGCGTAATCGACAACAGCTTTTACAACGCTGCCCACCAGGCAGGACTCAGCGACAGAGACACTCTGAACACACTGCATATTCTTCAGGAAAAAATAAATTTTCGTCGCGAAATCAGACCTGGAGACTGGTTCGATATCGTGCTCGAACAGGAAATGACCGGTACCGAAACCACCGGACAAACACGGATAAAAGCCATATTGTTCGGACTCGGCAAAACAACTCAAAGCGCTTTTCTATACGACGATGGCCGCTACTACGATCAGAACGGCCAAAGCCTGACCCGGTCATTGCGACGCTATCCCGTAAACGGAAAAGTCCGCGTCAGTTCGCCGTTTAATCTGCATCGGGTCCACCCGGTGACTGGAAAGCGAATGCCGCACTACGGTGTCGATTTTGCGATGCCAATTGGCACTTCGGTGTTTTCCGTCGGCGATGGCATTGTGACTCGTATAGCCAATCACCCCTATGCCGGGCGATACATTGAAATAGAACATCCCGGACCGTTTAAAACCCGCTATCTCCACCTGAGCAAAATCCTGGTGAAACGCGGACAACGCATCAAGCGCGGCGATAAAATTGCACTGTCCGGAAACACCGGCCGAACCACCGGTCCGCATCTGCATTTTGAATTGCAGGTCAATAACCGTCCGGTGAATCCTCTAACCGCTAAAATTCCAACCAGCAGTCATATTCCACGTGCGGAAATGGCACGGTTCAAGGAGATCATCAAGGCGACTCAGACGTATATTCGCGATACCGAGGGCACCCATCTGGCATTCTGGCAACAACAGAACAGCTCATCCAATTAAACCCCGCCTGATTTTATCCGGGTTAGACCATAACCCGGATAACTACCTCCAAACGCAGTAGTGCACAGAAGTTGCGAACCTCCGAACAAAAACAGATCACACGCTCGACTCTGCTCCCCAAAATAGACCAAACACACCCCTTTTTGCTTGATTGCAGACACCCATAATACCGACAAGATATTTGCCAGAATCATGGCAATGTTGAGGTTTTGTCATCGTTTATTCACGTTTTTGTCATTAGATAAAACAAAAATTGCATTTGCGTAACTAAATTGGCATTGGTTATGCCACCTTATTTGACCAATTGGTCAATCATGTAGAACTTCCGGAGATGATCGAAACGGCTGTCGATCTCAGGCAAAAAAGAACAACGATAAGGCTCTTGTTAGCTAACTCATTAAATTTCTAGCGTTTTCAATGCCCCAAGGATGACCGGCACGCGCTGCTCAAAAGTTCTCAGGATAGGTTTATTCCGGCGGCCATACAGTCCGTCAGATCGGTTTGGAAAACACTCAGAAAGATCTGAAGGAATAACACAACACTCCATGGTTTTACGGCCACTGGTCAACATGGAGGTATTTCGCTCATCACCGGGCAACTCTAAATGGCCAGGTGAATACCGACATAACGTATAAAAATATTGGGGGTAATAATGAAAAAGCAGTTGTTGGCAACCACCATTGCTGTCCTAGCGGGTGGAACCCAGGCAGATTTGATGATCGACGGGCAAGCCGCCAATGCGGGTACTTGCGGAACTGGCGACATCACTTTGATTTCAGCCATTCAGGGCAGCGGCGGCAGCTCTGCACTGGAAGGTCAGCAAGTCACGGTTGAAGCCGTCGTTTACCAGAACCAGCAAGCCACTGCGCAAGGTTACTTTATTCAGGAAGAAGAGGCTGACAGCGACGGTAATGAGGCAACGTCCGAAGGTATTTTTGTGTTCGACACCAGCCTGCCAGTAACGGTCGGCGACAAAGTCCGCCTGAGTGCCAAGGTCACTGAATACAAGGGTTTGACAGAATTGTCATCCGTTTCCGGGCTAACCGTTTGTTCACAGAACAATACCCTGCCAGCAGCGACCGCCATCACCCTGCCGGTCACCTCTTTGGAGGCCTTTGAACAGGTAGAAGGCATGCGTGTCAGCCTGGCCAACAGCAATCTGGTGGTGAGTGATTTTCATGGTAATGGCTATGGTTTTGGAAATTATGGACAATTTGTCGTTTCCAACGAACTACATTATCAGCCCACCGAAGTCTCGGCACCTTCCAAAGAAAGTTACGACGCCGCCATCGAAAATATCAGACTGAGCAGCCTGCTGATCGACGATGGACAGTCTTCGCAACATCCTGACCCTATCGTGTTTCCCAACAGCGAAGGGTTCAGCAATAGCAATTACATTCGTGTCGGTTATGGCGTTAGTGGTATCACCGGGGCAATGCATGGTTATGATAGCGGCAGCACAACATATCCCTACCAAATCATTCCATCCATTACACCTACTTTCGATCCTCTGAACGCTGACCGCACACTCGCGCCCATTGTGGACAGTTCTGCCAACCTGAAGATTGCCAGCATGAACGTGCTGAACCTGTATAACGGCATCATCGTGGATGACAAGCCTTACTTCCCGACAACAGCCGAAGAAAAAAATAAGACTTATGGCGATTATCGCGGTGCCAATTCGGAAGCAGACTACAACATCCAGGTAGCCAAAATTGTGGCCGCCCTCGACGCCATGGACGCCGATGTGATTGGCCTGATGGAAATTGAAAATGACGGTTATGATGAAACCAGCTCAATTGCTGCGCTGACAAATGCCCTGAACGCCGTACAGACCACCGATGGTGAATATGCCTTTGTCAATCCCGGTGGCAAGATGGGTACCGATTCAATCTCCGTTGGCCTGCTCTATCGCCCCGCTGTGGTGACACCGGTCGGTACCACCACCGTGCTGGATTCCACCAATTCGCCCAAAGATGGTGAGGGCAACCCGTTGTTCATTGATGACAAAAACCGTCCATCATTGATTCAGTCGTTCACCCACAAGGCCACCGGCGATCAGTTTACCGTGGTGGTCAATCATCTAAAATCAAAAGGCAGCAGTTGTTCTTCTCTGGGAGACCCTTACCTGACTGATGGACAGGGAAATTGCAACCAAACCCGCACCAACGCTGCCAAAGCACTGGTGACATTTATGGCCGGTCACCCAACCAGCATCAATACCGATAATGTCGTATTTATCGGCGATATGAATGCCTACGCCAAAGAAGATCCGATTGCGGCTCTTGAAGCCGGCGGCTACATCAACCTGAAATACACCAGTGCCTCTACTGAAGCACAGCCGTTCTCCTACAGCTACTCCGGTTTTCTCGGCAGTCTCGATCACATGATTGGCAGTAGCGGCATGAAAGACCGCCTGGTGAGCGTGGATGACTGGCACATCAACTCACTTGAATCCAATCTGCTCGACTATGACACCACCCTTGATAAATACAACTCCAATGACCACTTTGCCAGCCTGGATCCGTACTATTCGTCAGACCACGATCCAGTCATTGCCGGGTTTGTGATGAAAAGTGCCACGGAAGACGGCGATGAAGATGACGACTCCAGCAGTGGTTCCACCGGCTTGCTGTTATTGCCTGTGTTGTTCATGCTGATGGTCGCCAGAAGAAAATACTGACCATTGCCCGACGATTGAACTGGCCCGAATACTTGCCAGGCTAATCAAACATCCATGTTTCTTTATGAGGTCACCACGGTGACCTCTTTTTTCTACTCTTTTGTCAGCCATCAGCCAGGTTGGCAAAAAACGCTTCCAGACTCTGCTCGCCATAACAGGGAGCCTGCATATCCAGGCTCATAGCCTTGGAAAAAAACTCTATCGGCCCATATACAGAAACCGGTGTTAGCAAGCGCATAACTGGCACCAGAGCGTTCACCAGCCACATGGGCAAATGAGTAATTCTGGCGGGTTTTTGAATGGCTTTGAACGCCAGTTCAGCAATCTGATCATGGCTGAAAACCTGCGGCCCCCCCACATCGATCTCCGTTTGTTCACTTTGAAACATATCACAGCAGACTTTGGCGAGATCGGCGCCGGAAATTGGATTGAAACGCAACTGGCCGTTGCCCAGTAAATAAACCCGACCACTTTGTGCCATGGAGAGAAATTCCTTCATATCGGCGAAAAAGCCACTCGGGCGAATCACACAGTACGGTAGCGAACTGTTTTGCAATCGGGCGACAAATTTCTCCTTGGCCTGGATCATTTTGATATCCGGCAACTTATGGGCATTTAAAACAGACACATAGATGAATTTTTCCACCTGACTTTTTTCAGCCAGCGTCAATAAATTCAGATTGGCACCGTAGTCTACTTTTTCATAGGTCAGACCGTCTTTCTGGCGGGTAATGCCAATACTGGTAAAAACCAGATCAATGCTCTCCATTACACCTGTCAGACTGTCGATCTCTGTCGCCTGACCAACGAACGTCTCATCAGCAATTCGACTGAGAGCCTGCTGTTGTTTTTCCGTGCGCACCAACACCCGAACCCAATACCCTCTGGCCTTCAGTTCAGTCAGCATCGCCCGCCCCAGATAACCACTGGCACCGGCCAGCAATATTTTTTTCATGATCTCGTCCTTTTTAGTCCGAATGGACCAAAAAATAAAACCTTGCACGCCATCTGTCAACCAAATACAGTCCAAATGGACTATAAAGAGAACATCATATGCCCAAGATCATAGACCATGATGCCTATCGCCTGGTATTGACCGAAAAAGCGGTTGAAATTTTCGCCCGCTATGGATACTCCGGGCTGGGCATGCGTAAAATCGCCGAACACCTGGGAATTTCAAAAAGTGCCCTCTACCACTACTTTCCCTCCAAAGAGGCATTATTTTCTGCCTGCACGGACCTCATCACCCGCTTTGAAATGCCGGCTCTGGATGTATCGGAAATGTCGATAACAGAGCGTGTTGATCTGTTGATGAATCTGTTTCAGTCCATGGAAGGTAACTTTAAAGGTGAGCTGACTCTGTTACTCGACTACCTGCGGGACATGACGCCCTCACAGGTCGCCAAGGACAGGAATATGCAACTGGCGAACAAACGCTATCTGCAACTGGTGACCGAACTGGTCGGCAGCGAACATGCCGAAGCAGTCCGATGTATGATGTACGGTATTTTATTACAGCGCTTTCTGGACGGTCGTAAAACAGATTTTGAGGTCATCCGAACGGCCATCCATCAACTTCTGCAAATCCCTTAAAAAATGATGGCAATGTTTCGATTTTTCATCTTCTCCCTACTGTTATTATCTGCGACCGCTCAAGCCGACACCGTTATCACCGCAGATGGCGGCACCTATATCGGGCCATTGGTTGACGGCAGGTTTGAAGGCGAAGGAACCTTGAGCTATCCGGGTGGGCGCCGTTTTGAAGGTCATTTTCATCTGGGCATGTTGTCGGGTTTGGGTCATCTGATTCAATCAGACGGTTCAGAATATCAAGGCGAGTTTGCCAATGGCATGCCGAACGGTCACGGCACCTGGCAATATAAAAACGGCACTGTGTACTCGGGTACGCTCGATAACGGCTGGTGGGTCAAAGGACAACTCGATTCTGCCAACGGCGAACACTACGAAGGTGAATTTGACCAAAACCGTTACCATGGTTATGGCTATCTGAAATATGCCGATGGCACCATCTATGAAGGCTATTTTAACCATGGCCTGCGCCATGGTCAGGGCAAACTGATACCACCTCACAAATGGGTGTATGAAGGCACCTTCAAACAAAACGACCTGCCCTACGGCACTCTCACTGGACCGGATGGTGAGCATTATGAAGGAGAATTGCTCAACTGGCGTTACAACGGCCAGGGAATTTATCACGCCGATAACGAATCTTATGAAGGGGAATTCAAGGATGGCCTTTATCATGGCCAGGGCACACTGACCATCAAACGTTCACGGCAACCGGATCTGGTACAGACCGGACAGTTTGAATACGGTGAGTTTGTCACTGAGGATGAAGAGGCGTATTTCAGTGAGTACGAACAGCTGCCCGAACAACTTGATTTCATCATCAACCATCAGTCCCAGTTGCTACAGCAACAGTTGTCCGGACTGGCACCGCAAACACCGGGTGTCGTCGACACTTACATGATTCTGGCAGCACCTTATTCCAGCCAGACCGTGTTTCGCGACGAAATCGATATTATTTATGACCGCCTCAGCAGCACCCGGGGATTACAACATCATATCGTCAGAATGAGCAATGAAATCGATCTGAGCAGCCCGTATCCTCTGGTCAGCCAACTGGCATTAAAAGACATGGTGACTGCCGTCAGCCAACGAATGGGCGCTGAAGATCTGCTGTGGGTTTATATCACCAGTCATGGCAGTCGTGATCACAAACTCTCTGTCAATCTCAGCTACCAAAGACTGCCGGACATCGACAGCACCACTCTCAGAGACATACTTGATGGAACAGATCAGGCCAAAATCGTCACTTTATCTGCCTGCTATTCCGGAGGTTTTATCGATGACCTCAAACGACCGGATACGCTCGTCATCACCGCCGCTGCCGCCGACAAAACCTCGTTTGGTTGTTCTAACGACAACTACATGACCTACTTTGGCGAGGCGTTCTTTATCGACGCCTTTGATATGGAATATTCTCTGACGGATATTTTTGACAGGGCAAAACAAGTTGTCGATAACCGGGAACAGCAACAAGAGCTGACCAGTTCTGATCCCCAGATCAGTTTGAGTGAGGGTGTATTGAACACTTATGAACAATGGCGGGCACGGTTCCGGAACTAATCAGGCATGGCAAAATTTGGTAAGGAAATTCTCCGTCGTCACGATGGTTATGGCGCAATTCAGATATTTGATAACGGCAACAAGCGCACTCTGATGTTTGGTGCCGACGACGAACAGGGATGTATTCTTAACCGTACTCCGGAAATCGTACAGTACGATTACGTTCGCGCCATGCTGCTCAGTCTGTTATTCCAGAAGGACGTTCACCGCTGTCTACTGCTCGGCATGGGAACAGGTGCACTTGCCACAACCTTATGGCATCACCTGGAACAACTGAAGATTGACGTGGTGGAACTGCGACAAGCTGTGATTGATCTTGCCTACAGTCACTTTTATCTGCCACATGATGAGCGTCTTAAGGTGCAATGCAGAGACGCTGGCGACTATTTGAAACACTCGACAGCTACCTATGACCTGATCTGCAGCGATATTTATCATGCTACTGGCATGGATGCCCAACAAGGTACCCGAAAGTTCATCAAACGCTGTTCTGACCACCTGACCAACGACGGCTGGCTGGTTCTCAATTACTGGCAACAGCATAAAAAACTCGATCTGATTGCTTTGTTGCAGCAACGTTTCCGTCATATCTGGACGAATAATATCAACAAGGAAAACTGGATTATTTATGCCACAAACAGCGCAATCACAATCACCGAAAAACAACGTAAGGTAGAACTGAAGCGAGTAAACAATCTGTTCGGTTTTTCCCTGGCAAAGGTGAACAAAGGTATGAAACTTTACGCTCCTGACTAGTCACCCGACGATCAGACAGGTCATTCTGATCGCGTCGATTATTTTCGGATTAAGGAGACAGCCCCAAAACCAATCAACTCAGACCTCAGTGACATCCTGCTCATACAACTCTAATGGCAGACCATCCGGATCCTGAAAGAACGTATATTTTCGACCGGTATACTCGTCGACTCGTATCGGCTCAACCATCACGCCCTGTTGCTGCAAATACGCGACGACATCATCCACAGACTTCACCAGGAAGGCCAAATGCCGTAGCCCCCTGGCCTCCGGTCTGCTTGGTCGGGCCGGCGGATCAGGGAATGAAAATAACTCCAGCTGATTACCATTGGGTAACTTCAGATCCAGCTTATAAGAATGACGAGCGGCTCGATAATGCTCAGCGACGATCTCAAGCCGCAATATGTGAGTATAAAAATGTTTTGATCTTTCGTAATCAGAACAAATGATCGCTACATGATGAATACCCTGCAGCATACTAGCCCCCTAAAAACAGAAACACAGCTACTGATGAATGGACAGAACTATACCCGTTGCAACGGTTGATAGGGAGGTTCCGGCAACTCCACAATCATCGCATCCCCTGCCCGGACAACACCGCCCTGCAGCACGATGGCCATGATACCGGCTTTACGAATCAGATTACCCTCTTCATCGCGATCCAGCACTGCGGCTGTCAGACCTTTTTGGTAATGATCAAGCTGGGCACAGGGATTACGCAACCCGGTTACCTGAATAACCGCTTCAGCACCGATACGAATAATGGTGTGGGTTGGCAATGACAGCAGATCGATGCCTTCAGTGGTGATATTTTCACCCATGGTGGCCGGATAAACGTTAAACCCCTGATCCTGCAGTTGTTTGATTAACTCACCGTGAATCAGATGAACCTGACGTAGATTGGGCTGACTCGGGTCTACCTTTACCCGCGAACGGTGCTTGACGGTTTCGCCCTTATGCGCGTCACCCTCAACGCCCTGACCGGCAATCAAAGTAATGGATTCTACAACGTGTTTGGAAAAACTATGGGTAGCAGATTTGCTGACAGATACAACAGTAGTCAATAACGATACTCCTCATTCAATATTTCACAAAAACTGAATTATGGGACTGGGCTAGCTCCTTATTTAACAGACTCTGACGCACAAAGAACAAACGAAGTGCAACGCCGGAATGCTACCAAATTTCTTTCTCTTTGACATCTGCCAGATACTGCCAGATCTAAATTCAGCAAGTTGGGCATATCACCAGGCAATACACATACAACGGCGATCATTCGTTGATTCAAACAACGATATACTTTGGCAGGATAACCGTGATGGGAATACGTACCACTGACAGCGGCGACGGATCAGTGATCCAAATTTAAGTTTCACTGCAATCGGCATTTATGAAACCATTAAAACAGCCGCGTCGTTTCTACTATATTTGGCGCATTGTCCGCAAAAGCAGTCCAGGAAAAACAAACCATCAGCAAAGAAAAAACCAGCCTATTTTAGATAATATAAGCTAGGGGGCCTCTGAAAAATAGGAATACTTTTGATGCAGGCGAGGGAGCACCACTCGTAACACCGTAATTTACGGGCGTAAATGAGGATGTGAGACTGAGGCTGACAACGTCCTTCGCGAAAATGGCCATTTTTCAGAAGTTCCCAGAGCTAATGATTCATCACATTAGGAACAACAAACCGAATGGAAAATATGTACATTGGATCAGAGAGCCCCCGTTTTATTCCCCTCCCCAAGCATGAGTCGTAATGAATAATGTTAAGCTGGGCGGCTCTCTGCACAGATGGTTTAAAACTCAGGAGGAGTGTTGTTGCAATACCGCCAGTTTGAGTAGTCCGGCGATTGACAGGGAATCGGTGATCCGACCATCCATGACCATTTCAATCGCTTGCTGCAACGGCAACTTATACACTTCGATGTCTTCACTCTCTTCCAGTTGCTGTCGGCCCGTCGACAAATCAGTTGCGACGAAAACTTTACCGTATTCATCGGTCACTGAGTTGGAGGTATGTATTTCCAATAGTTCCTGCCATTTGGAGGCACATAGCCCAACTTCCTCTTCCAATTCGCGCTTGGCGGCCTCAAGCATGTCTTCGTCCAGCGGTGCACCGCCTTCAGGTATTTCCCAGGTGGCCTGTTCCAACGGATAGCGGGTCTGCCGGACCAACCAGGTATTGCCGGCGTCATCTATGGGAATAACACCGACCGCGCGATTTTTGAAGTGCACCACGCCATAAATACCGGTTCCCCCCCCTGGGGTGATTACGGTCTGGTGAGAGACTTCTATCCAGGGGTTTTCATAACGGGTTTCCTGACTCAGGCACTGCCAGTTGCCAATACACTTCACGGTCATTTTGGTTCTCCAGGTAACAATAGCCTTATTGTCTCGAATACCCGGCGCGAAAAACAGTCTCCCCGATAACGATCTGATTCGTATTTACAACGATTTCACTTGCTAAACCGATAATCTGTCTATACTGAAAAAAAAATCGGTATGGCTACGCCGGTATCCTTCATCATTATGCAGTTGGTCGAGACATATCGGCGCAGGTACTTCACAAGGGTGTAAGATGCAGGATTTCCGTTATGTTCAATAACCTTAAATTAGGTATACGGCTAGGTATCGGTTTTGGCGTACTGATTCTTGGTATGGTCATCATCGCTGGATTTGGCATTCTGGAAATATGGCAATTCAATAGTCAGGTGTCCAGGGTCGTCAATATCTATACTCCCGCGCAGGGGTTTCTACTCAATGCCGACAGAGATCTCCAGCAGGCTCTTGTTGCGGAACGCAGTATGTTGATGCTGCCAGTTGGCAGTGAAGGCTTTCTGGTGCAACAGACTGCCCACAGTGAAAATATCCAACAAGCCCGGGAGCGAGTAGAAAAATATGCCAGCCTGGTCACCAGCGAACGCTCCAACGAACTGGTCACAACATATCGCCAATACCAAACTGAATGGTCAGAGACTACCAACAACCTGGTCGATCAACTCATCAACAGTTCCGACAATTTTACCCGGCAGGCTCTGATCAAACAGAGCCTTGGTGAGGTAGATGAAGAATTCAATACCATGAGAACGGTGATCGATGAAATCGGCAATCTTCTGACGGAACGCATTCTTCAGGAAGAAAAAGAGGCAAAAGCAGCCTATATCCAGGCCATTACGCTGATCTCTATCGCTGGCCTGATTGCAGTGGTTATTGCCGTTATTCTGGCCCTCCGCATTATCCAGGGAATACTGAAAGAGCTGGGCGGAGAACCCCGTTATGCGGCAGAAATTACCCGTCAGATTGCCGCAGGAGAACTGGATATGTCCATCCAGCTCAAGGACGACGATCACGACAGTCTGCTGGCAGCACTAAAAGTGGTCAGCGATAAAATCAAGTTACTGATCAGCGAAATGAACCACATGTCTCGTGAGCATGATAAAGGCAATATCGATGTGACGATCAATGCTTCCAAATTTGGTGGTGCTTACAAAACCATGGCCGAAGGCCTTAACAAAATGGTTCAGGGTCATATCATCGATCAGCGCAAGGCCATGAGCTGCATCGAAGCCTTCGGTGCCGGTAGCATGGACGCCGTATTGGAAAAATTCCCCGGCAAGAAAGTCTTTATCAATACGACGATCGAACAAGTGAGAGCCAATATCAAGGCATTGATCGAGGATACGAATCGTCTGGTGAACGCTGCGGTCGCCGGCGAGCTCGATGTACGGGCTGATCTGAAAGTCCATCATGGTGATTTTCGGCATATCGTGGAAGGACTCAATGGCGTTATGGAGGCCTTCACCCAACCTATCAGCGAGATCACCCAAACCATGCAGGCCATTGAAAGCGGCGACTTGACTCAAAGTCTGGATGCCAGCCGTTTCCATGGCCGCCTGCTGGACCTGCGCAACGCCATCAACGCCACGATCAGTCAGCTGGCTCAGACCATACAGGAAGTCCGCAGCTCCGCAGATGCGCTGAACAATGCGTCGGTGTCCATCAACTCCACCTCTCAAAGCCTTAGTAGCTCAGCCTCCGAACAGGCCTCTAGTGTTGAGGAGACCTCCGCCTCAGTAGAACAAATATCAGCATCCATCGAGCAGAATGCCAGCAACGCGAAAACGACCAACGAGATCACTGACCGGCTCATGAAAGAAGCGGAAAAAGGAGGCCAGGCAGTTCAGCAGACGATTACCGCCATGCGCGGAATTGCCGAGAAAGTCAGCCTGATCGATGTCATCGCCTATCAAACCAACTTACTGGCACTGAACGCTACCATTGAGGCCGCCCGTGCCGGCAATCATGGTCGTGGTTTTGCCGTGGTGGCCGGTGAAGTGCGCCGGCTGGCGGAACAAAGTCAGGCCGCCGCTCAGGAAATTGGCGATGCTGCGCAAAGCAGTGTGGATTTATCTGAAATGGCCGGACAACTGTTCGAGGATATTATTCCCACCATTCGACAAACCTCAGAACTGGTGCGTGATGTCTCCGTGGCCTCATCACAACAGGCTACCGGTGCCAGACAGATCAACATCACCATGGAACAGTTGAGCAGGATTACCGAGGAAAATGCCAGCGCCTCCGAAGAACTTGCCGCTGCAGCAGAAGAAATGAACGGACAATCACAGTATCTACGGCAATTGATGTCGTTTTTCAAAATGCCGGCCGCCTGACAAAAATATCGCGACCTCTCTGTCGCGAAACAGGATTGGGAGTGTCGAGGCCTTGTGCCTCGAGGCTCATTTTCTCAATTTGTTAGCGTGGTGTGCATAAACTTTTAATGCTGTTGTTGGCCAGCATGACAAAACAGTTCATTTGTCGGTTCAAAACCATCTATAAAAATTACTATCACTTTCTGCCTACTCGATTGCCATACACTATAATCGGACTATAATTATGGCTCTCCGCGATTTACCAGTAGACTGGACTACGATGTATCCATGCCCCATAGAGCTCATTTGTTTTCCTTGCGGGTTGCTCACGCATTCAGAGATGCCTGCATCACCGAGAAGTACTCTTCCCAACGATTAATCAAAGATACGTTGGCTGGCATTACAGTCGGTATCATAGCCATTCCCTTGTCAATGGCATTGGCCATCGCCAGCGGTGTGCCGCCACAACACGGTTTATATACGGCGATTATTGCCGGCTTTATCATTGCTTTAAGCGGAGGTTCGCGCTTCAGCATTTCCGGGCCAACTGCCGCCTTTGTGGTGATTCTGGCTCCGATTGCTCACAACCAGGGCCTGTCGGGTTTGCTGCTGGCATCGGTCATGTCAGGGGTACTACTGCTGATTATGGCTTACCTGCGTCTCGGGCGATTTATTGAATACATTCCTGAGTCCGTCACCCTTGGTTTTACCGGTGGCATCGCTGTTTCCATCGCCACTTTGCAATTAAAGGATTTTTTCGGTCTGACCACCGGCCCCATGCCTGAGCATTATCTGGAAAAGGTCATGACCCTGGCCCAGGCACTGCCAACCACCCACTGGCCCAGTCTGCTGGTCGCTTCTCTGACGCTGCTCATTATGATTCTCTGGCCACGGCTGAGAATTGCCGTACCGGCCCACTTGCCGGCTGCCATTCTCAGTAGTCTGTTTGCGCTGGCACTGAATCATTATCAATGGGAAGTGGACACCATTGGCTCCCGGTTCACCTATCTGCTTCCCGGTGGCGGTACTGGTTTTGGCATTCCACCTTATTTGCCCACATTTGAGTGGCCCTGGCTACAGGCCGGTGCAGAAGGTCATAGCAGTGGAATCAGTTTCGCCCGAGTAATTGAGCTGCTGCCGTCAGCGTTCGCCATTGCCATGCTGGGTGCAATTGAATCCTTGTTGTGTGCCGTGGTACTGGACGGTATGACAGGGCGACGCCACAGCGCCAACAGCGAGTTACTCGGCCAGGGTATCGGTAACATCCTTGCCCCGTTCTTTGGAGGCATTACTGCTACTGCCGCCATTGCCCGTTCAGCCGCCAATGTGCGGGCCGGTTCTACATCACCGGTGTCGGCTATGATTCACGCCATCGTAGTACTGTTGGGACTGGTATTACTCGCACCGCTGCTGGCCTACCTGCCCATGCCGGCCATGGCTGCTTTGCTGGTCATGGTAGCCTGGAACATGAGCGAGGCGCACAAATCCAAACACCTGATCAAAACCGCCACCCGTAGCGATATCTGGGTTTTTCTGACTTGTTTTTCACTGACCGTGCTGTTCGATATGGTCATCGCCATAACCACCGGGATATTACTGGCAGCGTTATTATTTATGAAAGAGATCGCCGACATGACCAAGGTCACGGAGATTACTAATAACAAACGCCTCATCAATGATCCGCTACCGGAAGGCTGGAGAGTTTATAAAATCAACGGCCCACTGTTCTTTGCTCCGGCCGAACGTATCTTCGGGGAGCTGGCATTGCTGTCAGAAAATGCCCGAGGCATCATCATTTATCTTGATGGCGTTCCAATTCTGGATGCCGGCGGAGTTTCTGCCATGAATAAACTGATCGAAAAATTCAGACAAGATCAAGGCTGTGTCTGGTTTGCTGATTTTCAGTTTCAACCACTCAAAACCCTGGCAAGGGCAAAAGCGACCCCTATTGAAGGAACCAGTCGCTATTTTTCCACACTGCAGGATGCACTCACCGAACTGAATAAGATCAATCCTTAAATCCGCACCAGAGTACCTGCTCAAAATACAGCTGGGTACTCTGTTATTTGTCCTGACCAACTCTTCAATTTATCTGACACCTGGTGGCAATTTAACCTCGATAGGCAGTTGGCCAGGGCTTTAAAACCATTCTAAACAGGGGCTTTTCGCTGACAAAGGTTCAACCACCTCAACGCTATGGTGGAAAATATAAGTATTAAGTCACATATAATGTCGACCACCGGCAGGTAATTTACTTTGTTACAAAATGTTAATATTTGATCTCCTTATCAATTTCAATTGATTTATCTCATCTCTATGCCAGTCTCATCACACTTCACCATATTGTAGGATGGGCAATAATTTTTTTTTCGGCTAATTTTCAAAACTCACACGGCTTCTACAAATATCCAAATTGATATTTTTAACTAAGCTTGAGTGAACAACATTGATAATCAATAACAAAAAAGATGTGTCTGGACTCATCGCAGTGATTTTGCTTCAACATTATTGATGTTCTACAAAATTCAATCGGATAAAAACAAGCAAACGACAAATAACTAAAAACAGTTACAAGTATTCTACAAAAACCTGGATGTCTCTGTAACCGGTTACATGAAACGTAGTTGCCTCTTTAACCGCAGTAAGGCACTGGAATAATTCCAGCAGTATTCGAGTAGCAAAGAAGGAGACGTAAACGAGCAAAGTGATTTAGTGACTATTGAGGATCACATACATGAGTAAAGCGAAGAAATCGACAAGAACGCTTTACAGGGATGTAAAATACGCAGGCACCCTGTTGGGTCTCAGCGTCGCGATTGCGGCCATTTCACAAGGTGCACAAGCAAGTTGTACCTATGAAGTCGCCAACCAGTGGAACTCTGGTTTCACTGCTACAATTACTATCACCAACGATACCGCCAGCGCTTTGAACAGCTGGTCTGTCAACTGGCAATACAGTGGCTCAAGCCGCGTTGGTTTTGCCTGGAATGCCAACCTCTCTGGCAGCAATCCCTACACAGCCACCAGCCTGGCCTGGAACGGCGCTCTCCAACCTGGTGAAAGCACCACATTTGGTTTTCAAGGTACCACCAGTGGCACCGCAGAAACACCAACAGTGACCGGTACTGCGTGTGGTACCAGTGACGGCGGCGATGGTGGAGACGGCGGCGACGGCGGTGATGGTGGAGATGGCGGCGACGGCGGCGACGGTGGAGATGGCGGATCTACCGGTGATGGTGTATTCCGCGTTGATGAAACCGGAAACATCACCAAAGACGGCGAAATCAAACCCATTCAGTGTGGTGCCTGGTTTGGTCTGGAAGGACGTCATGAGCCTTCTGACGATCCGGATAATCCAAGCGGTGCACCGATGGAACTGTATGTTGGTAATACCTTCTGGGCCAACAACAGCCAGGGCACTGGTCGTACCATCCAACAGACTATGGATGAAATCAAGGCCAAAGGTATTAATACCATTCGTGTGCCGATTGCCCCACAAACACTGAAAACAGATGATCCTCAAGGTGTTAGTGCAGTCTTCAAAAACCACTACTCCGTCAGATCTGAAAACTCACGTCAGGCGTTGGAAGACTTCATCAAACTGGCCGATAAAAACGGACTTGATGTCATTCTCGATATTCACTCCTGTTCAAACTACATTGGCTGGCGCGCAGGCCGCCTGGATGCGAGCCCTCCATTCACAGACAAAGACCGTGATAACTATGATTACCTGCGGGAAGACTATTCCTGTGGTACGGGTGGTCCTGGTGTCACAATTCACGAATACAACGAAGAACTCTGGTTAGACAACCTGCGTGAACTGGCTGGATTCTCAGAACAATTGGGTGTTAATAACATCCTGGGTATCGACATCTTTAACGAGCCATGGGATTACACCTGGGCAGAGTGGAAAACTCTATCAGAACATGCCTATGCAGCCATCAACGAAGTTAACCCGAACGTCCTGGTCTTCGTAGAAGGTATCGGCAGTAAAACATCTGATGGTACACCGACTCCTAATGGTGACCCGGATCTTAACCCGAACTGGGGAGAAAACCTCTACAGTATGGCTGATGATCCTTTGGATATTCCTAAGGAACGTCTGGTGTTGTCACCACACATCTATGGCCCTTCAGTAGCGGTACAACCACAGTTCATGGATCCGGCACAACCTGAGTGTGAAGGTCTTGAAGGTGATGCCGCCGGTGATGCGAAGTGTAATATCGTGATCAATCCACCACTGCTCAAACAAGGTTGGGATGAACACTTTGGTTACCTGAGAGAACAGGGCTACGCCATGGTTATCGGTGAGTTTGGTGGTCATCTGGATTGGCCAAACGATGCTGCCATCCGCGATCAGGACCGTTGGGCCCACATTACTCCTGGAGTTGACAGAGAATGGCAAAATGCTGCTGTGGACTACATGATCGAGAAAGACATCCAAGCCTGTTACTGGGGTATCAACCCTGAATCCGGCGATACTGGCGGTCTTTATGAGCACGCTTACGATCCAAGAACCAATACCTCTGGATGGGGCGAGTGGGTAGGCTTCCAGGAAGAAAAATGGAACTTGCTGGAACGTTTGTGGGGTAACTGATCTCTACAGCAACGCTTAAAACCATAAAAACGGGGCATTGATTGCCCCGTTTTTTTATCTCCTGACCATCCAGCCAATAAATCGTCCTGACCAGGAACAGAAACTGCCTGAAAGCCAGTCATCTGGCTAAGTTCAAGTGCTCGTAAAAGCATCCTGTCCGGGATCGGTAAATATCACCTTGAGTGTGTACTCTTTGGTGCTGTCACTTTCCGGCTTACCCGGTGGGGGAGGTACGAATATCGCGGGCGTCTGCACTTCTACTGTCAGTTCTATTTCAGTGGAAGCAAGCACCAGATTTTTTCCGGCACGGGCATTTTCCGCAACCGTTTTCAAGGTGAATGATTTGCCTTTTATCATCCCCGGTGTTGTTACGTAAGGCTGATACGTGTAATTACTGACATAACCATCAACCCAGTTCTGAATATCATTTTCAATCAGGGCTGCTTTTCCATTCACATTGATAACGGTTTGCGCACCACCATTGATAACATCTGTAAGCTTGTCAACCTTCATAACAGGATTCACGGGTGAAAGAGAAACTTTCGCCCCCCCCACACTGACCTGCGCCATATTAAACACTCCCCGTTAAGCCATTGAGCGCCATGGTTAAAAAAAGCTCACAATAACCTAATGACATTACTGAACCTCCTCTGCGGTATATATCTTGACCCTCTCCTCGACTTCCGTTCCGCGCCGGTTCTGGTAAGTGAGCCGTTGTATCTTGCTACCGGTAACCTTAATCCTTGCACCAGGCATGAGTAATACTTCGTCTTCGTTCGAATGCAAAGACAAATCACTGATGTCTTTTCCTTTATTTCCACGCAATTGCAGCTCCACAAGCACCCGGGTCGTACCTTTACCGGTTTCAATCGCGGTTTCAGCAAATTGCAAAGCCACATCCCGGTTCCGGGAATAACTGGTGAACTGACGAACTGAATATTCTGTCTGATAATAACCGGTCCAGAGCTTCATAGGGTGTTCAGCCTCCCCTCTATAAACCACCTCCTCACTGGATGGCAGGTTGTCCAGCGCATCCATGGCCATATTGGCGTGCAACAATAACTCTGGATAGATTTCCTCAACAAAGTTGGCCACTTCCCTGGTGATTCGGTTGGTTTCGTTGGTTCGCTCAGTCGCATCTGTCATGGTATTCAGATAATTAGGCTGGACGTTCAAGGCCTTCAGCTCTTCCGGGAATTCAACTCTCTGACCAGCCCCCGCCCCCCGCAAGGCGACCATGCCGTTAATAACATTCCGTAATCTCCTTTTTATTTCAACGTCCGGTGCATACCAGTGTTTCGCCTCCATCACTGTATTGATCAGCTGATGCGTACCGCTGCTATAGACGCCCAGCGCCGTTCCAAACGCACGATTGAATGAACCCAGTCTTCCCTGGCCGTCATTACGCTGAGCCTGCTCATATCTCCCGCGGTATTCCGAGGCAAGCCTTTCGGTGGTACGAAACCGGGGCAAAGGAGGGCCGGCTTCAGGATCTGTCACTTCCCCCGTATCCAGATCGGTTACAGGAGAGTATCTCACCGGACCAAGACTGGCCAAGTCCCAATACACTTCTTCATGAGGGAACATATTCTCATGACCAACCCGAGTTCTTAATTCCTGCGTCTCTAAAGGCGCAATATTCATGTACATGGCAATGGGGTCACTGATACTTTTCTGCTCACCAGGTCCGTTAACGCCGGCAATCTGCGCGCCCCTTAAAATTTCATACAGCGAATGATCTTCCGTGGGAAGCATCCAGCCCATCAACGCCAGACGAAAATCCACCGCCTGCGGCTGGGCATTTAAAAACTGATAGGCCTTTAGCATTCTGGTGGTAGTGCCCGACACTCCGGCGATGACCGGCATCCGCAATTTATCGTGAACTTCTTTGTACCAAAGGCTGTCAGGACTAATTTCATACCTCGCCTTACCGCCTTGCCACGGCAATGCCCGATCTCTGGTTTTTTCTCTACGGATGTCGGTTTGACGTTTGAAACGTAGATAATCCCCTATTTTCCGGCGGGTATCGACCTCCTGAAAGGTGTACTTCAGTTCTGTATTCGACAACGGAACACCCAGCTCTGCCATAGCACCCGCAGTATAAGGCTCAACGGCATTGCCCTGGCGATCATGCCGACCCCACTGACTGTAACCAACCTCGTACTCAAACGCCTGCGCAGATAAATTACCCAAGGCAAAAACATCTTCGTCAAAGTTATAACCCATATTGCGGAATCCGAAACGTCCGACTACATCCAACAGAGTTCTGACACCCGGGCGCAGAACTCTGCTGTTCAGGGTGTTACGATAGAAACTATTCTGACGAGCAAGCTCTTCGGCATTTAGCCCGAGATCGCCAATCAGGTTATCCCGGCGGTCAAAAATGATTTCATGCAGGATTGCTTTAAACCCTCGTCTTAAATCATTACCGTAGCCGGCACCATAATAAGCAGCATTGTAAAAGGCCGTCATTCTCTCCCGCAGATTACCCTGATGAAGCACTTTGAGCATTTCTTTGTAATCCAGGTTGATTCCCACCTGCCCACTGCTTTCCAGTTCATCTTTGAAAAAGACTTCCCGTAGCAATTCTGGCCGATTCAGCTCATGGGTGTAGCGCGTAGAGACCACCTGTTCCATTCGGTTAATGGCTGCATTCAGTGCCGCGTTTGCGCGCGGGTGCCCGGCACTATAAGCCCCGAGGCGTTTCTCATACGCCTCGGCAGCACTGAACCAGGTGCGCGAATATGTCGGGTGACGCAACAACAGATCATAAGATCCTGAAGTGACACCTTTACGTTGCACAACTGCAGAACCAAGGGGTTTTACCACATTTACCCGCAGCGAGGCAGATGCTGCCTGGTGGTTCATTCGCGAGGCCCTTGCCCCCATCACGTCGGCTTCGCGTTCGAGTCCATCATCATTGTTCACGGCCGTTTTGCCTTTCATCTGCAACATGGGTTTTACCCGCCCCTGCTTCTGCTGCACGATATGCCATGCTTCGTGTGGCAAGTGACGTTCCTGTCCGGGAGCCAGATGAATCTGATTGCCAAACGCAAATGCATGCGCCTGATACTGAGCAGGTTGTACCGAGTTGTAATGAACTCTCACATCATCCATTGAATAACCGGATAGCTGCTCTATACCGGCTTTGAGGCGATGTGGTAAACCCGTACGACGGTCTTGCGGTGCCATAGCACCACCTGCGACGCCAGAGCCATCACTGGCAGCCTGTTTGAATTGCATGGCTGGAGCCCCCTGACAGGAGGAGACTGCAACATGGCCATTGTCGTGCGGCATGTTCGTGCTGATGGTTTGTTCTGGCTGTGGGGCCAAATTGGTTGTAATGCTTTCTTTGTTCGTCTGCTCTACGTACATGAATTCACCTGACCCTTCAACGTTGTCCGGTTTTTCTGTCTGACTCAGTAATGACCTGAGGCTCACCACCATTTACCGCCACCCAGACATCTGTGGGCGGTAATGGCTCATCCGTGCTGTCCGGGCCCTGCGGTTCTGGTGGCTGATCGGCACCGATATCCGCCAGCCGGTTCTCGCCCATACGCAACTTCTGCTCCCAGGTAATGGCCCACAATGCCAGCCGACTGATGGGGTCGTTACCACCATACAAATCTGCCGCACGGGACAGAACTGCCGTTCCCAAACGCCAGTCCCGGGTGTGCGGTGTGAAGTTATTCGTCAAACCATGCACATCCGCGCTTTCTATCGCTGTGGCTGGAAAGGCTTCGGCCATTCCCCATCGCTGGGCGCTGGCACTCATGTGAGTCAGCAGTCTGCTGAGCAAATCCTGGGCGACTCGTTCACGCTCGACGGCATTGGCGATACCATCAGCTTCACCTGGTTGATCAACCACCAGCAGATACATCACCAGCTGCAGTGTGATATCGCTCTGACCGGTTTCCACGTGGGTGATCTCACCATTGCCGACATGCGCCACAAACACGCCGGGCGTGTTTTTATGGACTTCCACCAGTTCTGTGGTTTCAATATAGCCGGGCAACACCACGCAGGTTTTCAGCTCGGTAAAATGTTTTTTCAAATCGACAACGATGCTATCGAGTAATGTTTGTATGCTGACCATAATGTATATCCAAGAGTTATCATCTACCGGCATCGTTAAGAAACCTGAAAAAACAGCCGGTCTTTCAGAAGTGTTTTACCAATCCTGCACCAGGCTTTCATCCAACGCTTTTTCAGCTTTCAAATACTCCTGTCGCACGGCAGTGAGTAAATGCTGCATACTGATAGCCTGTTCCTCATTGGCCGCAACAAACGCCGCGTGCAAGGTAATATTCCGTATTGAACCGCCCGCCAGAGATAAGCGTGCCAGTTTGTCATAATCAATATCTTGTTTCGGTGCGGCAGCTGGCAGCAGAGACTGCCAGAGTTGCTTGCGTTCAACCGGAGTAGGAAATGGAAACGGTATGATGAAACGCAGACGACGGGTAAAAGCAGGATCCATGGCACTACGCAAATTAGTAGTGAGAATAGAAATACCGGCATAGGCTTCCATCCGCTGTAACAGAAAACTGACGCCCATATTGGCATAACGGTCTTTGGCTTCCTGTACCTGAGAGCGCTTACCAAATAAAGCATCGGCTTCATCAAACAACAACACCGCACCACTGTTTTCCGCTGCCCGGAAAATAGTATCGAGCTTCTTCTCGGTTTCACCGATGTATTTATCGATCACGACACTGAGATCGATATGATAGAGATCGACATTTAAAACACTCGCCAGTACACGTGCAGCCATGGTTTTTCCAGTACCACTGCCACCGCAAAACAGTGCACAAATTCCCAGCCCATAAGCACCAGGAGTGGCAAACTGCCATTGCTGATACACTTTATGACGCTGTTGAGCCTGCGCCACAATCGCCTGCAGATTCTGTTTTTCCCGCTCTGGCAATATCAGTGCATTCCAATCGAGCGGCCGGGGTGTGATGATTTGCGCCAATCCATGCAAATGCTGCTGAGCCTGCTCCCGGCTGTGAGACCATAGTTTTTGTGGCAATGAAACCGGACTGGAAGTCTCCACTTCGGTATGTACCTCCATTGCGACCCGACGCGCGATCATGTCCACCTGTTCAGCACTGAAACGATATTGAGTGCTGATACTATGAATGGCATCGTCAACCGGGTCATTGACGTTTGTATGAGTCTTCAGATTCAAGCGCTCATGTAAATGGCTATGCCACAACTGCCGCTGTCGTTCTTCATCAGGCAACTCCACAGTATGGTAATAAACCGTGGTGCCAATGAGCTGTATCTTTTCGGTCCCATAGAGAATGCAGGCACCAGGCAGATCCCGAATCAGCCGCACCAGCCAGCGACTCAGAATGTGCCGGTCAGATACATGCGTCTGCTGTTCAAAAAGCCGTTGGCAATCCAGCAGACACAGCGCCTGTCGGGCGATCAGTTCGCGCTCGATCAGCTGCAGCATATGCTCTTGCTCTTGCGTCGCGGTGGGTAGATGAAAAAGACTGAACCGAAAAACATCGCACCGCTCGACCCGGGCCAGGCTGGCAACACTCTCAATGGCTTCTGCAAAACTGCCCGCCTGTAATTGCAATGCCGTCTGCTGAACCCGGCTGCTGATCAGTATGCGGGACAACGATTCAACCTGCAGGGGTTGATCAAACGACACACTCCGGTCAGTGTCTATCCATTCCAGAAAAGCGGACACAGAGGAATCAATAATGGGAGTGCCGGTCAGGTAGAACAACAACCATTCATTCAGAACCAAGGAGCGTTGCAGTAATACAGGCGTATCATTGTCAATATGCAATAATTGAAAAAACCGCAATGGTGCCTGTGGCGCCAATACCCCACAATGACCATCTCCCAGGCGCAACGCAAGATCCATATTCGGCAACGGTTTACCGTTCAACTCCTGATACAGGCGGCCTATTTCCGGGTCAAGTTCTGCAGCCAAGCACATTAAGATCAGACGACGTTCAAACGCACTCAGTGCAAACAGTTCACAAATCCGGTTCAACAAAACAGAATCGGCAACCGTATCTTTTGGAACAGATAAATGCCGTATATTTTTTTCGACTGGCACGGATCCGGACTGGCACAAAGACTGCAGAACATGCTTCAAATCAGCTAGTTCGCCAAGCATTGACTGATAACTTTCCTGCAACCAGTCTGTTTTCTGTTCATACGAGTGAACGCTCATGGTGTTAACTCCGTTATTACCCGTTAGCAGGATACGGTTCCTGACATGCTTCGAGATTGGTCAGAAAGCCGCTGCTACTCAGGCTATGAGTGACGGTTTTCACGGTATACTCACCATCAACTCCGGTACGTAAAGAAGATAACGAAATTCTACCGGCCGCTGTGATGTTAGCGTTGCCCAGAACAGAGAGACTCAATGTCTGGTCTTGGCGGTTCAGTTCATGAAACTTGGCTTTTGCGGCTGCCTCGGCTTCCTCTTTGGAAGCAAACACATGCGGCAGACGCATCAGAGTATCGCCCTTCGCCAACGTACCCGAGGGACACATTTCTTCACGTTCACAGGCATCAATGAGATCCCGCCAAGTCGCACAAACATAAGTATAATTCTGCTGTCGATTGATTTTTTTGGTCCATTGAACGATGTCATGGCGAGCAATACTGACCGGCTTCATCGGTATTCCACTGGCCGAAGTTCCCTCGCCTTTTTTCATGAACAACAGGTTGCGCCCCATGACTTTAAACACGCCGTCGTAAAGCTCAGCCAGACGGGTCAAAAAAGCACCATTGGACTCTTTCTGCTGGTTGATGCTGTCAATTATTTCCTGGCCAATTAACGGGCTGACTTTGGCGGTCAGTCCATGCTGCCTGGCAATCTGCTCGACCAGGCTGGACAGCGACAAATCATTCCAGGTGCAGCTGACATCGCGGTTTAGCAGGCTGGAATTGGCGGAGATGGTCATGGTTCTCCCATTAGAGGATTCATTCAAGCTGATATGACTCACCAGATACTCACCCATGTTAACCAGACTGGGTTCATAACCCAGGTGCAGAGTGATCACCGTCTCTTGTTGCAGATCAGGCAAAAAAATACCGCTGCCTCTCCAAGTAGGTCGATCATCCAAGGTTAATGACAACTGATCACTCACTAAACCACTGTGCTGAACCAGTTGAATAGCAACCATCCGGTCCATAAATTCTTTCCGCGCCCACGTTCCATTTACCTTCAGACTGAAACCCGGAATATTTGCACCAAGCAGTTGAGCGCTTATTAATCCCATATTTTGACACTCATATCCTGTTCCTCAGACGTTGCCAGATCGGGTAGCAAAATGCTCAACCCGGCCGGCAGACTCAGTGGGTAATCCGCCAACCCGGGATTGGCCTGTAACACCCGCTCCACCGTACCGGTAACAACCAGGTCACTCCCCGGACCTAACAGAAACCCGTTTTCCACCAACTGTGGTTCCGTCAGCAGGCCAGGATCGACGGCCATCGCTGCCGTTCCCAGATTGACTTCCTTGATGTAGTACTGCCAACAGATGTTGTCGAGCATGTCACCGGCTTTAGTGTGATAATAGTTTGCCATTGTCGTGTCTCTTTGAATGTCGTGATAACTTAAGGGTCTACGGAATAATGACCTGCATTACTCTGACGTTCTCGCAGCTATTATTGAGAGCCTTTGTTACTTCAAAACAGCAGCATCAAATCTTCGTTGTAACGTTTCAGACTGACGCTGAATTCAATTTTTTTCGGTATTCCATCAGCAAAAAAGACACTTTTGGTTTCCTGAACATTTTCAATAATCCAGCGTCCATAAACGAAACCATTACCATCCAGCAACGGCATTGCCACTCCGATTCCAGCGGTCAGACGTACTAGCGACAACTGCCGTATACCACCTTTATACTGTGGATAGATGGTGCCGTTCAGGCTGATACTGTCATCGCCCGGGCCAATATACTGGCGCGCAGGACCGCCGACTCCGAGATGCTTAAAAAACGGATGTCCCAGGCGCGTCTGAGATGCCCACTGATAAGACGTGCTGTGCTGCAGCTTCTCATAAGCGCCGGTATCGATGGAAAATACTACCGGTCCCAATAACATCATCATCGTCTGATCTCCCTTCTGTCGGTTGCATCAACCATCTGCGGATTAACCACAACCTGTAATGCAATATTGTTCATTTCAGTGCTCCGTAATAACTGGGTGGCAAAGGTCTGGGTGGCTGCGACTGCATTGCTTGCTGGAGCATTGTCGCCATTGAATTCACCGTCTGTTCGAGCTGGCGAACCGTCTGACTCTGCTGCTGGGTTGCACTATGCATTTGTTGTTGAAGCGCTTGTAACTGTGCCTGATAATCTGCGTGGTTCTGTTTGTCAGTCGCCACCAATGCGGCAATATTCTGTTGTATTCGCATATTGTCAAAAGGTGCTGAAGGAATATGTTGCTGAGACGGAGAGTCATCAATAGCAGCGGCTGTCAACGGTGGTGTCGATGGTCGTCTTTCTGCCGCAGCAGACGCGCTGATCAGCTGCGTGATCAGACTTTCTCCGCCTTGCGCGGTCATGTCAGAATGACCAGAGAATATGTTTTTCGCATTGCCTTCATCGGTTACACCATTCAATATCGAAAATACCCGACGAGGAGACAATCCAGGCGCTCTCGTTGTGCGTTCAGGGTCGCGCTTCCAACCAATATCATGATCACTCGATGGCCTGACAGACGACAATGACTCTCTCATAAGTTCATTTTTGTGATGGGACCAATAGGTCGAAGTCTGATACAGGCGTAAATCGCGGTTTTGATGTAAATGGGATACCTGCTCAAAGACCGTGTTGGTATGCAGAGAAGCCTGAACCCCGGTGTTGAAAAACTGTTTGATAACCCTGGACATATTCAGGTAACGGCGATTATCGGACAACAGCTTACTATGGCTGACGGCTGCCGGGGATTCACCTGTAAGCAACCATTCATAAGGCAATAGGTATTGGCGATAACGTCGTGATGACGTCAATTTTGGTAGCACAACAACCTGCCATATTTTGGGGATACCTGGTCGATCTGAACGCAGCATTTTCAACCGACAACCGTATCGGTTGCCCATAACGGTTGAAACCCTAAAGCAGGCTTTCAAACGATCAGCAGTACACAACTCATCAGCATACTGGCCAAAATTTTTATTATCATCCTTTCTATAGTCGCTCATCACATTACCACGTATTGGTTACCGTTTTTCGGCGTCTGCAAGCAACCGCCGTCCAGTCTCCAGCCACTCCAGCAATTCTTCTTCTTCCAGATCCAACAATTCATTCAAACCCCAACCACTGCGCTGAGCCAGTACAAAAACGGCCTCACGCAAACGTTGAGGTTCTAGGATAAAAAACCGGCCAGGCACTCCTGTAATTTGCCGTAATCTGCAAGATCGAGCAGTTCAATATGCTGAGGTGCTATTTCACACAGATTGGCGATCAGACGAATTTCCTTCTCCGTTTCACTGCCGCTGGCTTTTTCTGCCACCAGGCGGTCACGCACCAACGGCCGGCGCATGACCAAATGATCAATCTCCATACCATCGGCAGTTATTGGATAATCCAGCCGTATGGTTTCGGCTGTGGCCTGTCGGTTTTGGACCGCAGAGTTTTGTAAGCTGATTTCGGAGTTCAACATGTTATGTTTCCTCTCACTGTTAATTTAAGGCAACCCTGAAGAATTACCTGCATCATCTACTCTATTCAGAGTGTCCTTAAGTGCATTTAGGGAACCTCTAAAAATGGCCTATTTTTCAGAGGCCCTTTAGATAAAACCATCAGATCCTTTCGGTATCTGGTTTTTTCCGGCAATTTTGCGTTCGCGGTTATCCACATCGATTTCAATCAGGGTTTCCTGGTTTAACTCAAGACGGTAATAGCGCAAAGAGAAATGTAACCGCAGCTGGGTCTGCTGACCTGGTTGCCATTGCCCCATGTCGAGTTCAGTAATGCTGCCACTGGCATTGATTTTCAGCGGTACCACCTGATCCTTATCACTCAATGCACCTCTGATTTCCAAAGGCAACAATTCAACACTGCCATTGATACCACCGTAGTAATTAATCACCCGCATATTGGCATGTGGAATACCAAAGCGGCGAATCAGTTCTGCATCGTATTCCGACAGAATCAGTTCGCATTCCATTGGTTCCATTCCCATATCAATCTTAACCCCGGTATCCAGTCCTCCCAGACGATACTCTTCAGTGCGTAGTGTGAGCTTTGGCAGCGTGATCTGCTGGATACGCCCGGCATATCCCTGACCTGCCATAAACAGGTTAAAATTCTTTAATACTTTAGGAACCAGCATTTTTTCATCCTGCAGAAAAGTTCGTTATGGGTTAATCCCTTGCCAGACAAATGGATAATATCGGTACGTAGCCATTGCCGCTTTTTACACAGCAGTGGCTCGCAGATGATTATTCAAAGACTCATCCGTTTGGTTACAAACCAATAGCCGCACGCAGATCCGCCAATTGATCCTTACCATTAATTGTGCGTACCATGTTTTTCACATCCACTTCAATCAACTCTTCTGAGCCCATGGTCAACTTGTAATAGCTCACACCAACACTGACGTTCAGTGATGCTTTTTCACCGGATTTCCAGGATCCCATTTCCAATCCCTTCCAGAAGCCAGTCAGATTAATGATCACAGGCATGATGCTGCCATCGTTGTCTAAAGCACCACGCAGCGCCAGAGAAACACTGGAACCATCACGCAGGCCAAAACGTTTGATAACTTCGCTGTTGTACTCGCTAAGAGAAAAACTGCACTCCAGTTTTTCCATACCCATATCCATACCTATCGGTGCATCCATACCACCGTTATAGATATCGATCGTTTTCAGATTGAGCTTGGGCAGTGTCACTTCTTCCACCAGGCCGGCAAAACCGAAACCATCGACAAATAAATTAAAACCTTTTAAGACCTTAGGAATGATCATGCAAAAATCTCCTCTAAATAATCATTGACCAGACTGCTACGGAATGTAATGTGCTCAGCCGGATAGGGAGGCGTAAAATCAAAGTCAATATATACTTTTCCCTGTGCAATATTTTCCGGTGTATTCAAGTCGGGATCGGCGAAACACTTGCCATCGATAATTGCACCGATGCTTTTCAGATAACGCAGATAACTGTTGACACTCTCAGTCACATTTTCGATATAGGTTTTAGTGATGTTTTGATCAACTGCATCCAGGTGTGCGCGTAACAGCGAGTCATTAATCAGATCGGCGGTGCGGCGAACGCTGATAAATGCAAATTTAGGATCGGATGAACAGGAGCGATTGCCCCATAACCGGTAACCGTTTTGATGAATGATGGTGGCCACCTGTTTTTCATTCAGACGGTTAGCAGTGGCAAGGCTGTCACCGAGTGAAAAATCAATACCTCGGGATGTTCCGGTAATGCCGGAAATAGTGCGGTTGGAAGGACTCCACCAGAACCCGCGGTCGTTATCCGATCTGGCAATCACACCAGCAACGCGTGCAGAAGCCGGCTGTACCAATTCAGTGCCACTGGCTTTGTCAAACACCAGCACATGTGGATCAACCAGATAGACCCTCGCACTGTCGATATTTCCGCGAAAGGTGATTGCGTCTTCATCACTGCCATCCGGGCCATCTACAACCGCTACGGCTCGCAATCGGTCTGCCACTTCGATCATCGCATCGACCACTCCGGGTTGCTGACAAAACCCTGGGGCAATCAATATGCGTGGTGTCATATGCACTCTGCTTTCTGCAGCAAGCAAGTTGCGCAAACCCTGCTCAACATCTGGGGACTCATCACTGTCCGGGTCATTGATGTTAATCACGACCACCATGGCCCCGCCCTGATCGAAAATCGCATCCAGCGCATCGGGAATGGTACTGCTACCATCTGCGGATCCGAATATTTCGATAGCATCCTTACGAGAACCGGAAATCAGAACAGGCTCATTCACTGGGCCTTGCGCTGCGGTTCCCACCAAGCCGATGACCGAGGAAGCGACATTAGTAATGGGCCGTGGCCCGCCTTCTAGTTCTACAACTTCCACACCGTGTAAAAAAGCCATAGCATTCTCCTGTGTAAAAACATTCATAATTTAAATCCAGTACTACCGTTATCTGGAATTGTTCGAATAACTACTCATCCAACAGCAATCAGGCAAATTAGAACGATCGCTAAGTTAATAGCGAGATATCCCTGCTCATCCACTTGACCCAACAGCAATACCTCACAATTCTATTTCCACCAGATTTTTATTGATAAACAAGACATCAACATCCCAGGTTTCATTATTTCCATGAGTTGCAAAATCTGCCCTGATATACCAGACACCATTGACGTCATAGGGATACAGCCGGATGATATCTACAGTTCCTTTTTCATTGATGTCACCGTTTGTGGCAGCAAAACCGACGATGGCAGCAATGTATTCAGAGGTTTTTTTACCTGTATTATAGGTCACACTGTCACCCAGTTTTTTATATCGCTTATAGATAAAAGGCTTGTGCCCCGCGATGGTAAAACCAGTACCGGTATTGAGTTTGCCGCTGGTATTTATGTCACCAGCAACATCCAGCTTGCTGGTTGGATTACCAGTACCAACACCCAGTTTCCCGGTGCCTCCTTTCAGGATCATTTGCTGCTTTTCCTGACCACGGGCACCGCTGTAAAATTCAATATCGGAGGTATTCGAATGTCCTCTCAACAGTACCCTGGTAGCCTGCTTACTATTTTCATCTGCAGTGGTTAACTCCATGGTGGCTTCACCACCTACTTGTGATTGGGTAATACTGATAGGATAGTGATTCAGATTTTTGCGTAGAGTAAGAAGATGCTGTGTTGGTTCCATACCGATACCCACCCGAGCGCCCAGGGCAAAATCTCCAGCCTGACCAAGTACCATAGAGTCTTCACATTCATTTGCCTCACAACCAAACAAACGGATCTGTGATTGATGGCACTGCCAGGTGCCGGAACCTTTGTTACTGGCCCGACATGCATACACGGTAAAAGTGGAAAGCTTGCAACCGGCTACACCACCACCGTTCACCGCCAGGCTATGATAAATATGGTGTGCTTCGATATGTGTGGCGGAAACACCATATATAGCCCCACCATTTCTACTACCTTGATGGTTAACAAGCTTATTGTTTAGCTGACATTGACGGACATTTTCCAAATAAACGGCTGCCCCGTTATTGGCGCTAATAAAATCGCCTCCCAGGTCGTCGACTCCGCCACGTCCGTCAAAACTCCACCCGGAAAAATGAACACCGGTCAGTGGCGATTCGGCTTCTCCGAGCAATTTGATTTGTACCTCATGGGACCCTTTAACAACCACTGTATCCTCTGCATTAAAACCGATGATACTGACGTTGTTTTTCACCACGATACTGTTTTTCAATACGTAGGCCGGACGACCATTAAATGTGTGATGAACACCGTCCCCCATACCTCCAAGTGCGCCGGCAGACAGGTCAGGAACCTGGTTCTCATCATCAGGATCCAGCGCAGGTAGTTCGGGCAATTGAACAGGGCTCAGCACGATGGTCAGGTTTTCCGCGATTTCGGTATCGGCGCCACGGTTAAAGATCAAATCAAATTCAGCCTGAGTATGAATTTTGACGGTCTGCTTACCTACCAGAAGATTGTCCCGTGCCACTGGCATGGACAACGGATGCTCGCGGTCAATAATGATACTCTCTGCCTCTGTTCCGGTGAGAACCAGATCAAATGCCAGGACAAAGTCTGTACCGTAGATTTTCTCGGCCAGCTTTTTTTCCTCAGAGGCATAAACCGCAAACAACACACCATTTTCCAGAAAGAAGCCTATTTCATAGATAGGATAAATATCCGGAATATCGTTGCCTTCATCACTTATCGTGGACGTCAGATAAAGCTGATTCTGTTGGGTACCGACCAACTCACCACCTTCAACGAAACTGCGTTGAATTTCATGTTTCAATGCTGTCATGTCACGGCTGGCGGTATAGGGTCCATCACCACCATCCCCCACGCCAACATGCGTTATTTTGGCTCTGATGCCGCGATTTTTAGCATCGATCAAAGCAGTAATGCCGGCATCCGTTATGACAGGTTTTAAGTTCATGCTCATATCATTGTTCCAGAACGTTTGTATCTAATGTAGGTGGCTGTGATGGTAATGTGGCAGACATGCTAAAGCGCTTATAACTGACCGCCTGCGTCGCTGCCGCCATTTGCAAAGCACTGGTCTGCACGGTACTGATGGTAAAGTTGTAATGACTGCGTACCGGTTTTACGGCATCGATCACTTCCCGCAATTTGCTGTTGAACGCAGCACTACCGAGTCCCAGCATGTTGTTATTGATCAACAGGTCCAACTGGAAGGTGTGTGGCGCACCCGGCGGACTTTGTTGCCACCACTCCGTTAATGTCACGTTAGCATCGGTAAAGCTGTTCAAAGCCTGCTGCACGGCAGCACGAGTGCCTTTATGTTTGTGCACGAACGCAGAATTACTAATCAACTCACGGCGACGACGCGCCTCTTCCGCAGGGTCATCAGGGTTATCTGCCCAAGTGTCAACGGATACCGCCCACCCCAGCCATGGTAATAGTTCGTCAGGACAGGTGGAGGAATTCCAGAGTGTATGGATATTGACCGGCAACTGACCCAGCCGTGCGGAGGTGGCAGCCAGATTGCGCTCAAGCGAAGTCGCAGAAGGCGGCATCAGATGCTCACGTGTCGTCAAATCGCGCCGCGCATAAAGGTATTCGCAGTCATTTACGTCACGCACAAACACCAACAGACACATGGCCCCATCCGGGATATCGGTATTCGAAAACCTGTGCGTCAGTGGTGAAGTGGCACGAAAACGAACGAGACCCTCGACATCATTCTTTTTTAATCCGCAAGCGGCAATCAAACTGTTACGAATCAGTTTTCGATTGGTTGCATCCCCCCAATGTATTTCGTAACTGACCAGATCATCCCGATGCGTTGAAAAATCTACATAAACACGACCGCTCAGAGATCTGCTGCTACCAGTCCCCAGCGGTTGTTCATTAATAAACTGCAGTGCACTGGTACTGGGATTCAACAATTTAGTGACCATGGTTCTGTCCTTCTTACAAATGGCGGGTTAAATCTCAACACTGACGCCATACAACATCTCGCCATACTCATTAACACTAAAGGCCAGCAGGTGTGTGGCTTCCTTCGGTGTCGGTTGTCCGGCAATGTTGAATGACAGTGGTTCATCCTTAGAAAACACCACCAGAGGTGGCAGCTCATAAGTGATCCTCACATCTGTCTGCAGATTTTTAAGTGCTTCACTGATTGCAGTAATGGTTTTACCGGTTTGCTGATAATCCCGGTCCTGCAAAAACACCATGCTGCCATCGAGGTTGGTCATCCACAGTTTTTCGGCATTGTCATGATCCAGGGTCACAGTATGCTGATCATCGAACTGATAGGCCTTGGCACTGAGAGGAAGCTTGCGGGTATTGTTGCCGCCCCAATAAACGGCATAATGGGAGATATCCATTTCTTTTTCTTCTGGAACCACGCGCAATACGGTTACAGTGCCCGTGGTTTTGTCAAACTGAATACCGGAAGGCATGACAGTCGGCATACTGGTCGCTTGTTGAGTCCATTTGATATCTTCCCTGATCGTACCGACCGCCACCTGGTCGCGCGCGATCAGAACATCACTGACAGGCTCATGCAAAATGACATTCTGCACGCCATTTTGATAAAGCGCGGATATCAGTCCGGCACGGGTAATATCCGCCCCCAGGCGATGGTGTGATTCCATAAAAGCGAGCACAGCCTCTTTAGCAGCTTTTCTCACTTCTTCACCACCCACTCCCGGCAACAGCACCAGACTGGCATCCACCTGATAAGGCACGATTTCGGCCGATTTAACCTTGACCCAATCGGTCAATGGCCGAATCTCGTCCGCGTTGACAGCATCTTCCACCAATCGGATCAATTCACCGGATGCGGTACCACTGCCCTCACGACTGAGTACGCAAATTTCCACTTCTCCAGGACGTTCTGAATAAACAGCTACATCCTTAACATCTTCTGACGCCGAGCTTGCATGAAACAGATACGCTCCTTCTGACCCGGCGGTAGAAAAACCTTCAAATGCCAACTGCGTACGAGTCCTCAGGCGATCATCGTCCTCATATTCCGGTTGCTCCCCGGCAGCCACCGCCTCGTGATTGAGTAAATGCCGTTGAACATTCACCAGTGCCGCAAGGTTATCAAGATTACTGCCTGTGGCAGTGGCCAACATGACGCCGCGGGCAGATTCGTTAATACGCTGACGAAGATGCAACTCACGATAAGCCATGACCTGCAACAGTTTACTAATGGGATCACTCTCCAACAGACTGTCTACATCCAGCTCAGGCGCAATCATTTGCAACTCGTTTCGGGTAGCGGCCAATATGGTTTCGTAGCTCAACTCCTCTACCAGATCAGGTGGCGGGAGTTTGGATAAATCAATACTGGTAAATGTGCTCATAAGTTCACCTTCCCAAGTTCTGACACACTGAAATAGCGTCTGTTTGTGATAGCAGTGTTCAACAGAAAACTGATGTGATGATCAAGTGCACACGAGTACACACTGCCATATCCATTTTTTGTATTCATAAATGGCCCTTCCTGCAGATTACAAAAACCGGGTCAATGTATTCACGAATTGATTCAGACCGCACAGATTGTTCAATCCTCAGTGACATCCAGAGTTCCAATAATCGTCACCTTACCTTCAATGACGACACGTTCTTCATTTCCTTTTTTCTCGATTGTTATGTGGGTGGCACCTACCGTCATCCGGACAAATTCATCCGCTACACAGGAAATACTGACAGAGGCTTCAGCTTCCGGCGCACTTTTCAGAGCCACCTCCAGCTGATGCTTGTGACGGTCATAACTGATACTCGTGCCATCTTTGTAAAGCCGGGTATGAAGATCGCTGCCCTCTGCCCCAAGCGTATTCAATGGGGCGGGATAATCCGCACGCGGCTCGACACCATTTGCGCCTGATGCAAACGTCAGCGCTCCGCGATAAATGGAACCGACGATGACTCCCAATACCAGATTGCCGGAAGGTGCAACGACCAACACCTGCTCATCGATGTCCGGCACCCACCACTCGCCATCATAACCAGCTCGCGCATTCAGCCAGGGCATCCAGTTACGGGTGTAGCTGCCCGGCGTGTCTCCACCAACCTGCACCAGTATCCGGGGGATATCTTCGGGTGCCGCGGCATCCTCGGGCCCGGGTCTGACCACGCGTCCATACATCACCATCCCACCAAACATATTGGTGTGCTGATCAAGTTTGGATCTCATCGCCACATCTCCGCCAGGTTGGTCTGACGAATGATTAACAGTCATAAATAGACCTTATAAAGAGTTACTTAACCGTAATGTTTTCCAATCGCACAGCCCGGCTGTCCGGCACATAAAAGCCTTCAATCGTAATATTCAATTCGCCGTCATTCAGACCACTCACCAATACCCGATTGAGCCTAAGTCTCGGCTCGTAGTTTCCCAGGGCTTCAACCACCGCCGCCTGAAGCTGAGGAATCAGCGCTGCGTTTACAGGGTTATCCAGCAACTGCATGATGCGCGACCCATAATTGCGGCGCATAACCCGACTGCCTACTGGAGTCGCCAGGATGTCCTGTACGGATTGCCGCAGATGCTCAAGGCCTTCGATCGGTTTCCCTGTCTGAGCATTCATACCTTTCATGCAATGTACTCCCGGTAACAATGAAAATGCGGTACCACCAAAGGCCGTACCGCAAAGGTTATTTTTGGAATTACTTTCCGAATTTCAGCGCATACCAGACATCACCAACACCATGGCCATTGATATCTCCTGCTTGACGATCACCTACCCAGGTATAAAGCGGTTGGTTTTTATAAGCCCACTGATAAGTGCCATCTTTGCGTTCAATAACACTGAACTCCCCCCAGGTTTTGGCATTCTTTTTGGCTGCGAAGGGTGGCCAGTTCGCCGCACAACCGTCATAACAGTTGGATGTCCCTACACTATCTTTGGCAAAGGTGTACAACGTCATCCCTTTAGCGGTGGCGAATACCTTGCCAATTGAGCTATCTGCCTGCATAACAACGGATGCAGGCTTGCTGCTACTGCCGTAAGAATCGGCATACGTGTTGCTGGCGCAGGAATTGAAGAGAAGTGCAGAGATAACGAGCGCCGCTTTAAGGTAAGCAGAATTCATAATATGTCCTTTTATGTTTTTGCTTTGATTTCTACTTAACGAAGCGACACTCGTGTTTGGATGCAAAAAAAAAATATTTTTTTAAAGAGCTGATCAGAAACAGATAAAACCCCCTGCCCGATACCATGTCCATGGGCCACAAACGCACCATCAGCCCTTATGCACAAGTCACAAGAATGGGTTATCTTTCAGGTCACAAAATTGACAAGACCCAAACACGTCAGCGACGGACATTTGTTTTGCCGTCAGAATGCATCTGTGATTCAATGTTTTTGCGCCGAAACAATAAAAACCCGGCACAACCTCATTAATCCAATCAGAGACGGCCGTGATGGTGCTCATTTCCCAGCCGGCAACACTGATAATCTGCAATGCCAAATCATTGATCTTCGGTTGGAGACATTTGATCTTCACACTGACGTTAAGCCACTGAAGCGTTAAAACACGACAAAGAATGCATACACACGAGTACTGAGCGATGAAATTTACCGATGGTCACTGGCTGACCCGCGAGGGTTACACCATCCACAGCGCCAAAACCGTTTACGATATAACCATCACCGAACAGCAGGTCACCGTTTACCTGCCCTGCAAGCCTATCCGGCACCGGGGCGATACCCTTGATGGACCCATGCTGACACTTGAAATCAGCTCACCGGCCAGCGATGTGCTGCGGCTGCATTGCCGTCACTTTGACGACGGCCTGGTGCGTAACCCGGCGTTTACCGTTAATGACCGGCACCACCCGATGACCACGCAGCAGGATGGTGACACGGTGTCCATCCACTCGGGTCAACTGCAACTGGTGATGCAAACGACACATCCATTTGCCATGGCTTTTTACGATAACGGCCGCCGCGTCACCGGCGGTGATGACAAAGCTCTGGCCTGGATTACCCATCAGCAACAGACATACATGCGCGCCCAGCTCGATATCGGCGTCGGCGAGCAGCTTTATGGTCTCGGTGAACGGTTCACTCCGTTTGTGAAAAACGGACAGGTGGTCGACTGCTGGAATCAAGATGGTGGTACCAGCACCGAGCAGTCATATAAAAATGTACCGTTTTACCTGAGCAGCAACGGTTATGGCGTGTTCGTCAATCATCCCGAGGCCGTCAGCTTTGAACTCGGTTCCGAAGTGGTCGCCAAAAACCAGTTCAGCGTGGCCGGTGAAAGCCTCGACTTTTACCTCATCAATGGCCCACACCCAAAAACGGTATTGGAACGTTATACTGATCTGACCGGCCGGCCACCGCTGCCGCCGGCATGGACCTTCGGACTCTGGCTGACCACCTCATTCACCACCGACTACAACGAACAAACCGTGCAGCATTTTGTCGATGGTATGTTGGATCGGGACATTCCCCTGTCAGTATTCCACTTCGACTGTTTCTGGATGAAAGGCATGCAATGGTGTGACTTTCAATGGGATACTGACAGCTTTCCAGACCCTCAAGGCATGCTCGCCCGATTACATGACAAGGGCCTGAAAGTGTGCGTCTGGATCAATCCGTATATCGCGCAGAAGTCACCGCTGTACCGTGAAGCGGTCGAGCACGGTTATCTGCTCAAACGGGCCGATGGCGGAGTCTGGCAATGGGATCTCTGGCAAGCAGGTATGGGCATCGTTGACTTTACCAATCCCGCGGCCACTGACTGGTACTGCCGTAAACTTGAACCCCTGCTCGACATGGGCGTCGATTGCTTTAAAACCGATTTTGGAGAGCGTATTCCGACCGATGTGGTCTATCACAACGGTGCCGATCCGCTACGCATGCACAACTATTATGCACAGCTCTACAACAAAACTGTGTTTCGCCTGTTGCAGCGCCACCGGGGCGAGCACGATGCCGCCGTGTTTGCCCGTTCAGCCACTGTCGGCGGTCAATGCTTTCCGATCCACTGGGGGGGCGATTGTTACGCCACTTACGAATCCATGGCCGAAAGCCTGCGCGGCGGCCTGTCGCTGACCGCTTCCGGCTTTGGCTACTGGAGTCACGATATCGGTGGATTCGAGCATACAGCCAGCCCGGATCTGTTCAAACGCTGGCTGGCCTTTGGCCTGCTGTCCAGCCATAGCCGCCTGCATGGTAGCTCGTCTTACCGGGTACCCTGGCTGTTCGACGAGGAAGCCGTCCAGGTAACCCGACATTTTACCCAGTTGAAACATCGGCTGATGCCTTATATCTATCAATGCTCGGTCACCAACCGCGACACCGGGATCCCGGTTATGCGCGCCATGCACATAGAATTTCCCGATGACCCAACCTGCCTGACGCTGGATCGCCAATATATGCTGGGCAATGATTTACTGGTGGCACCGGTCTTCAGTGACGATGGTGATGTACAGTTTTACCTGCCGGCTGGAAAATGGACCCACCTGCTCGACGGTGAAATGCTGACCGGCCCAGGTTGGTACCGGCGGCGATATGACTACATGAGCCTCGGACTGTTTGCCCGTCCAGGCAGTCTTATTGCCTTTGGTCATCAGTCCGGGTCCGTCGTTTACGACTATGACGAACAACCACACCTACATCTGTATTCCCTTGCGGACGGCGAAATCGCAATGACCATCGTACCGGACAAACAAGGCAGGGAGAGTGGTTGTATTCGTATTGAACGACAGGGAGAGCACCTGAAACTGCAGTCCAGTCTGGTGAGTCATTACTCACTGACTATTCTTGACCATCAGGTGTCGATGGAGGAAGTAGAAATTACCGCAAAAACGACAACTCTGACGCTACTGTAGCGTCAGAACAGGAAATCCCCGGGTAAGCAAACACTCACTTACCCGAAAAGCCCAATGATTACCAGGCCGGTGCAACCGGTTGTCCGGTCTGCAGGGATTTGAATGCCGCTTCCGCCAATACCAAAGCGCGTTGGCCATCTTCAGCGGTTGGTTCAGGTGCTTTCTGCTCGCTCATGGCATCCATGAAATGAGCCCATTCCGCCACGTAAGATTCTGCATAACGTTCCAGGAAGAAATGTTGCGGCTTCTGCGATACCACACCATCGGCTGTGGATTTCACCAGACTGCTTTCAAGGATGTTATTCACATTCAACATGCCCTTGCTGCCATGAGCCTCGACACGCTGGTCATAACCATAAGCCGCCCGACGGCTGTTGGTAATCACCGCCATCTTGCCACTGGCACATTGAAGGGTAACCACCGCTGTATCGATATCACCGACAGCTTTGATGGCCGGATCCACCAGACTGGCAGCATGAGCAAAAACGCTCACCGGATCTTCGCCGAGCAGAAACAACGCCATGTCAAAATCATGAATGGTCATATCACGGAACATACCTCCGGATACTTTCAGATACTCCGCCGGCGGCGCACCTGGATCACGGGAATGAATAGTCAACAACTCAAGCTCACCGATATCACCAGCATCCAGACTACGCTTCAGGTGCGCAAAATTGGGGTCGAAACGGCGATTAAAACCGACCATCATGGTGCCTTTGTGCTCATTCACCACGCTGACACACTGGCGTACCCGGTCAATACTCAGGTCGATCGGTTTTTCGCAAAAGACCGCCTTACCATTACGGCAGGCGATCTCGGTCAGGTCAGCATGGGTATTGGTTGCCGAGGCAATGACAACAACATCCACCTGCGGATTCGCCAGTACGGCATCCACCTCTGCCACCTGCGCATTGTATTTCTCTGCCAGCGCCTTGGCCGCATCAGCATTAATATCTGCCACAAACGTTAACTGGCTGTCAGGATGGAAGGCAATATTACGCGCGTGTATCTGACCGATTCGGCCAGCGCCGATAAGAGCTACCGATAACATAGTTATACTCCAAGCAATTGGCCTGTGCAGGTTAAAAAAACCAGCCAGGAACGGATTAACAGATGAAGACCCGGAACTCCCCGGCCTTCTGCCTAAAATCGGAATCACCAAGCATGGATTAGCTAATTGTTATGTCATACCTGGGGATGGAAAAAAGATACTCCTCACTCATAAATGATGCAATCAATATCATTTTGAGTGCATTTATTGAGGTATTTTTAGTGCCATATACACATCATAATGAGATAAAAACACCCGCAACAATGGACACCCGATATAGACCTTTGAATGGACACCCACCATAGGCGCACTCCATGGACACCCACTGAAGTTCAGCAAATTCTGGATATGTTAAGCGCACTATTGAAAGACCCCTCACGTTGTCAGCTTACACTTAACAAGGTTTTTAAAGGGACACCCATCTGTTTTAAAACGACTGTTTTAAAAGGACACCCACCTGATATTAAAATAAACGCCGACTGACACACTGGAAGCCATCATATTTTTCGTGCAACAGGCAGAAAACATTTGCATTTCTTTTGAGGTTTTTTTTAGCATAAACACCTCAAAATGATACAGGACCCTCCACATGGCGCGGGAACTTCCCAAAAGACCAACCCTGAAAGCCGTTGCCGCCCGTGCCGGCGTCAGTCTGGCCACGGTTGACCGGGTTCTGAATCAGCGCAGTAATGTCAATCAACACACCCGCGAGCGGGTGCTCATGGCCATGGCAGAGTTGTCTGGTAACACAGATCACGTACCAGCTGTCCCGTTCAGCCGGGCAGAAAAAACCCTGCACTACGGGTTTGTCATGGAGTCCAGTATTGCCTTTATTCAATCCATTCAAACCGCCATCGACCAGACAGAAAGCAGTCTGGCCGGACTGAACGTTCGTCTGCACAGCTATACCATGCCTCCTATTTTCAACTTGCCGGGCTTTCTACAATTACTCAGGCAGGCTGCGGCAGAAAATGACGGGCTGATTCTGGTTTGCCGCGAAGATCCCTCCATTGCGGCCTGCGTCAATCAAATCATCAGCGAAGGTATACCGATTGTCTGCCTGACCAATGATCTCAGCGATATTGCCCATCTCGGCTATGCCGGGGTTAATCACGTCAGTGCCGGCCGAACCGCCGGGCACTTTATGGGCCATTACATCGGTGACCGCGAAGGTGAAATCGTACTGGTGGTGAGCGCCCCGTTTCGCTCTCAGTACGAACGCGAGCTAGGGTTTCGGAGAATTTTACGGGAGGAATTTCCAAATCTGACGATCCGGGAATCACTGAATAACTGTGACCGTGATGAAGAAAGCTATCAAAACCTGAGCAAGTTGTTTCACAGCGGGGTCAAACCGCTAGGCGTCTATAACCTGGCAGGCGGTAACGTGGGTGTGGCCAAAGCCATAGAAGAAGCCGGATGGACCAGTGATATTGTGTTTATCGGCCATGAACTGAATGCTGATTCATACGCGTTACTGGCCAATCAACAGGCACATGTGATTATCGATCAGGATCTGCACATGGAAACCATGACCGCCGTTTGCACTTTGCTGCATCATCACGGCGTTGTGCATCAAGCTCCATCACTGGTACCAACCACTCCCATTATCACCATACGGGAGAACATCGGCATGCAACCCCAACCGGGCAACACGCCACTGTTTTTCAGAATGTGAGTCGCGCGGATCAGGCCGGATGCCAACCCAACTCTTTGGAGACGATGGCACTGTTTTCCCTCAACATCGTAATATAACGCTCGCGTTTTTCATCGTCGTGGCGCAGTGTTGGATAGGAAATACTCATGCCGGCAACCGCGTTACCAAAACGATCGAATATCGGAGTAGCAATGCAGCGAAGTCCTTCTTCCTGCTCCTCGATATCTTCCCCAAACCCCTGTTCACGGACAATTTCCAATTCACTGAGCAACATATCGATATTGCGATGGGTTTTGGGAGTCCAGGGTAAAAACTCGGTATTCGCCAGAATATCGCGAACATCACTCTCACTCTTGTTAGCGAGCAGTACCTTACCAATCGCAGTGCTGTAGAGCGGATTACGCCCACCAATCGTGGACTGCATACGCAGATTGTACTGGGAGTCTATTTTGAAGACATAGATAATGCTCTCGCCATCACGGGTGCCGAGGTGCATGGCTTCTTTGGTATGTTCACTCATACGACGCATAACCCGTTCGGCACTGGCAATCAGATCAACATACTCAAGTGACCGGGCACTTAGTTCAAACAGTTTGAGCGTCAAAGAATAACGATCAGTTTCTATCTCCTGGCGGACAAAACCGAGCATTTTCATCGTTTGCAGAAAACGATACACCGTACTCTTTGAGGTCATCAGTTTCTGCGCCAGTTCAGTAACGCCGATAGTACGTGTTTCTGACAGCTCAGAAAGTATGCCGAATACCTTCATGACCGATGAGACCGGCTCCACTTGAACGCTTTGACTTTCTTCCGACATTTTTAACTTTCCTCACCGATTCGGGATACATGGATAGTAGCCCGCCACATCAGCAGATATGACGAACCACTCTCAGGACAACGGCTTATCAGGCCTTCTCAACAACTGCCCTGGCGTCAGCAATCAATTTACCCAGGGTGTCAAAATCGCCGGCATCCAACAGATTTTTATCAACCATCCAACTGCCACCGCAGGCAAATACTGCCGGCAAAGCCAGATAATCAAGAATATTGACCGCATTGATACCACCGGTCGGCATTACTCTGATATTGCGATAAGGGGCCAGAATAGCTTTCAAAAACTTCACCCCTCCGGTTGCTTCCGCCGGGAAAAACTTAACGGTGGTAATCCCCAACTCCATCACCTGCTCAATCTGTGAGGGGCTGTTAACACCGGGTATCATGGCAACGGACTGTTGCTGACAATACTGAACAATTTTTGGGTTGAATCCGGGACTGACAATAAAATCAGCTCCGGCAGCAACAGCTTTATCAACCTGCTCAGTGGTCAACACCGTACCAGCACCCACCAGCAGTTCCGGTTGTGCGGCTTTCATGGCCGCCAATGCTTCAGCTGCAATATCAGAACGGAAGGTCACTTCGGCCACCGGCAGGCCATTTTTCATCAGCGCGTCTGCCAACGGCGCAGCACTGGACAAAACATTGATTTCAATGACCGGAATAACTTTGAATTCCGCCAATTGATCAGCAAGACTGGACATGGTTTAACTTCCTCTAAGGCATAAAAGATTTTGGGATGATAGCACCCGGATGCTGAATCACGGTCGATGCGAGTCGATGCCCATACTGGGCCGATTCTTCTGGCGACAAATGGGTTAACCGGCCAAACCAGTAACCGGCTGCAAATGAATCTCCAGCAGCAGTGGTATCGACTACGTTTTCGACCCGTTGTGCACCTACTTCCACGAGGCGCTGCTGATGACGAATCACACAAGGCTCTGAACCCCGTTTGATCACAACCTCTTCACAATCATAATGGGCCAGTATCTCTTCGACACTGTTGTGTCCCCACAATACCTGTTCGTCATCGGCAGTCAGCAGAGCCAGATGCGCCAAATCCAATACTTCCCGATAGGCCGCCTGACAAACATCCACCGAAGGCCAGAGCAATGGCCGATAGTTATTATCAAATACAATGCGCCCGCCATTACCAGCATACAGTGCCAGTGCATCAAGTAGATTCCGGCGCCCCTGCGGCGTCAATATGGCCAGACTGATGCCAGACAAATACAACCATTCAAACTGCTGAAACTGTGCTGCCAGAACATCACCGCTCTGCTCATCAAAAATATATTTGGCTGCCGAGTCATTGCGCCAGTACTGAAAAGAGCGCTCGCCTTCATCATCTACCGAAATCTGATACAGCCCGGGGCGCTTGTCAGCCACCTGGGCAACGTCACTAATATTCAACCCTTCTTCCTGCCAGGCATGCAGTAGAAAGTGACTGAGCTGATCTTCACCAAGGCCGGTTATATAATGCACATCAAAACGATGATCCAGCATCCGCCGAAGATAAATCGCTGTATTGTAGGTATCCCCGCCCCAGGATTGCTGCAGAGCACCGAACATCGGCCCTCTCAGCTCAATCATGCATTCACCAATCAGGGCAATACGGATTGGTTGTTCAGCTTCTTGTTGCATTGGTCATTCCGGCACAGTCAACGGTTAATGAAAAATCAAAAATGAATAGGTTTGCACTTACGTCATATTTGGGGAATCGCTAAAAAATGGCCTGTTCTTCACATAACCCCTTAGAACCAAGCGACCCAAAAAACCTATGAGCACTTAAATACAAAGATACTCATTTTATAATTTTTATTATTGTCTTCACTCAATAAACTTTATTATTAACAGTTAATTGCCGTTATTTAATATAACGGCAATTTAACCTTAAATACTGATAATCTGATTAGTTGTTACACATTTCACAGACCTGAACAGCTTAATCCTGTTCTCAGTATTTCTCGATTCGGTTAGCGCGCCAACCAGCCACCGTCAACTGCAATGGTGTAACCATTGATGTAACGGGAAGCATCTGAAGCCAGGAACACAACAGGTCCGCCTACGTCGCTTGGCGTTCCCCAACGACCCGCAGGAATACGATCCAGAATTTCTTTAGAACGATCTTCATCTGCTCTTAATGCTGCAGTATTGTTGGTCGCCATATATCCTGGCGCAATTGCATTGACGTTAATGCCATGCTTGGCCCATTCGTTAGCCAGCAAACGGGTAACACCCATCACAGCACTTTTGGAAGCCGTATAAGAAGGCACCCGGATACCGCCCTGGAACGACAGCATTGAGGCAATGTTAATGATATTTCCGGGAGTACCCTGAGCCACTACCTGTTTGGCAAATGCCTGAGCCATGAAGAATACCGCTTTGATATTGATATTCATAACATCGTCCCAGTCTTTTTCGCTAAACTCGATAGCGTCCTGACGACGGATAATGCCAGCATTGTTGACCAGAATATCAACCTTGTCATAAGCCTTAACAGCTTCTTCGATCACCATGCTAACCGTTTCGATCTTGCTCATATCGGCGATAACGCTGTGAAATTTACGACCGGTTTCCGCCATCAGTGCAATGGTATCGGTTGGCTCAACAATATTCACACCTACGATATCTGCACCCGCTTTGGCCAGTGCCAATGCCATACCTTGTCCAAGACCAGTATCACAACCGGTCACAATCGCTACCTTTCCAGTCAAATCAAACATTTCTAACATAAAAAACCTTCCTAAATATCATTCGTTAATCCGACGTGTTACAGCAGATCGGAAACTTTTACATGGTCCATATCATCAAAGACCTGATTTTCCCCGCACATCCCCCAAATGAAGGTGTACTGTTGAGTGCCCACCCCTGAGTGAATCGACCAACTGGGGGAAATCACAGCCTGTTCATTTCTTACCAATAGATGACGGGTTTCTGATGGCTCTCCCATCATATGAAACACTGCTGCCTCAACGTTCATATCGAAATAGAAATACACTTCCATCCGACGTTCATGGGTATGACACGGCATCGTATTCCAGAGACTTCCAGGAGCCAGCCTGGTCATCCCCATAGATAACTGACAGGTCGGCAGCACATCGGGCACAATGAACTTGTAAATCGTGCGTTGATTGCTGGTTTCCGGCGCTCCCAGAGTGACAGGTGAAGCCTGTTCAAGAGTAATAAGACGACTCGGATAAGCGTGATGGGCCGGCGCTGAATTGAAATAAAACTTCGCCGGATCAGTGGCATCGACAGAACTGAAATTCAATTGTTGGTGTCCCTGACCGGCACCGATGTACAAGGCCTCCTGAGACCCCACCTGATAGGTATCACTGTCCACCTTGACGACACCGGGTCCACCAATATTGATCAGTCCGAGTTCGCGACGTTGCAGAAAAAAATCCGTACCCACAACATGGTTGTATTCAGAGCCGATTACCACGCTCCGACGAACCGGATGAATGCCTCCCACAATGATGCGGTCGATGTGACTGTAGGTCATGGTGATATCGTCAGCCTGGAAAATCTGTTCGATTAAAAACGCTTCCCGCAACGCTTGGGTATCGAGAGTCTTCGCATATTGGGCATTGATACCCTGTCTGGTTTCCAACTCTGCCATCTCGTTCACCTCTTCAACCTGAAGTCACACGTTAACCCGAAGCTGACACGCCATGTCGCATAGGATATCGATTTGAAACCGCAATCTCAACTATTACAAAACATTGTTTCAAATATAATAAAATAAAATATCAATAATTACTGGAACACTGTCACGCCATTTGAGGGTAAATCGGTACTAACCTAAATGCTGATTCAACGCAGAGTGATCTGCGGGCATTTATCGACTTGACCATAAACACCAGATACAAATACCTTCTTCACACCCAGGTCTACATGCGCAAAAAAGCAATCTTGGATACAGCAAAGGTACCGGCACCCCGGCGGACCAATCTCATTTAGCCAGCGGTATGTTTATACAGTCGGAACGGAAAACTGAATTATTGTTGGATAAATGCTTTCCGGTTTCTGACCACTGAGAGTGAATGACAGGCCAGCAACGAAGCCGGCCCGTCGTCAATCACAGTTGCTTAACGCATGGCTTTACGCAAAATACGCTCGCCCTGTTTAGTGAAATCTGCGGCAGCTTCTTCAACCGTTTTGGAACCCTGATCCATCTGCTCAATTAATTGTTGGAACAGGCTGACTAGCTGAGGGTTTTCAAAATAGGCGGAAGTAGTCAGTTTCTTCGGCAGCGAATCGATCTGAGCCAAACCGGACACAGACAGGTCAGATGGCTTCAGCGTGCCATCATCAGTCAAAAGCTCGCGCGCTTTTTCACTCAAAGGAACGCCACGGGCCAGTGCCATGCTTTCGATACCGGCTTTTTCATTCAGCAGGAAGTTCAGCAGCTTAGCCGCTTCTTTATCGTGCTTGCTGTTTTTGCCAATGGAAAACATCAGAGATGGCTTGTAAAACAGACCGGAATCAGTGGCACCCGGCAACATCGGATATTCACCGAGTTCAAGTGACATCGGCGGTTTCAGGTTATCCTGATATTTATTGGCAGCCGTGTTCCACATATATATGCCGCCCCACTCACCATTGATCCATGGCTTGTATTCATACAGGTTACCTGCGCCGAAAGAAGCAATGTACTTGGTGCTTGGCACAACATGGTTTTTCACCATATCCGCATACATTTGGAAAAACTCAACCATTTGCTTATCGCTGTAAACAAACTTCTTGTTTTTCTCGTCGATCATCGGAATGCCATATTTTTGAACCATATAAGAACGGTTCAACGCAATCACATCACGCCATTCCATAACAACCGGATAATAGTCTTTGCCCAGTTTTTCCTGGAACACAGGACCCGCGTTCATCAGATCTGTAAAGCTCTTAGGATATTTCAGGCCAGCTTTAGCCCAAGTGTCTTTATTGAAATAAAACACCCGTGCAGTCATAGAAACCGGAATACCGTTCAATTTGCCGTTGTTCGTTCCCAACGCTAAAGCTGCCGGATCAAACTGATCCAGATCGATGATGTCGGCATAATCGAGCAGGTTTTTAAAACCATCACCAGTGCGGGAAAAAATGGGCATCCAGTTCCAGTTGGTCTGCATCAGATCCGGTTCAGTATTACCAGCGATCTGTGTGGTCAGACGTTCCAAGTGACCAGTCCAACCTGTGTATTCGGCTTTAATAGCAATACTCGGATTGGCTTTTTCAAATGCATCCACTGCGGCGTTGGTCGCTTCGTGACGACCGTTACCGCCCCACCAGGACATACGAACTTCTGTCTTCGCACTCGCCTGTGAGACACTACCTAAAGCAGCCAAACCCATGAATAGCAATGGTATGGATTTTTTTATCATTGTTATTACCCTCTTATTTTCGTTCGAGCGAAATGTTTTCTTCGGTTTCTTTATCAAAGATGTGACAGTTATCCACTTCAAAATGGAAGGTTACTTCTTTGCCCTGCGCATCGGTCAAATACTCTTCCACCTGTGCAGATGGAATACGCGCACACAAATGTTCCTGTGCCACGGAAAAATATACGTAAAACTCAGATCCCATATTTTCCATCCGAATAACAGTACCTTTTACAAGCTGATCCTTAGGTGAATCAGCTGTCGCCAGATGAATAAACTCTGGACGTATGCCAAACGTAACAGATTTTAACGGGTATTTAATCACTGGTTTTGATTTCTCAAGTCCAAGACTGACAGTCTGTTCGGCAAAAGTGACCATACATACCTGACCGTCTGCACTTTGCAAACGCGCATCTACCATATTCATTTCCGGCGCGCCGATAAACCCTGCAACAAACAAATTTGCCGGAGCTTTATAAAGATTAGCCGGAGTATCCACCTGCATGATATGTCCATCTTTCATGACACAGATACGGTCACCCATGGTCATCGCTTCTGTCTGATCATGCGTGACGTATACCGTGGTGGCAGAACGATTCGATTGCTTCAGCGCTTTGTGCAAATCAGAAATACGCACGCGCATGGATGCCCGTAACTTGGCATCCAGGTTGGACAATGGTTCGTCAAATAAAAACACAGCCGGACGCTTCACAATTGCACGACCAACCGCCACCCGCTGTGCCTGACCACCGGATAATTGCCGCGGCAAACGATCCAGCAGTGGTGTTAACTCAAGCAACTCGGCTGCTTCTTCAACATGCTTATCGATGTCTTCTTTGCTCAACTTCGCCAACTTCAAACCGAAGCCGAGATTTTCGCGAACGGACATATGCGGATATAACGCATAATTCTGAAACACCATGGCAATACCGCGTTCTTTTGGCGCCAGGTTATTCACAACCGCTTCGCCGATACGAATACGACCACCGGAAATGGTTTCCAGCCCCGCCAACATACGCAAGGTGGTGGATTTGGCACATCCGGAAGGACCGACCATGACCATAAACTCACCATCTTTGATTTCCAGGTCGATACCGTGAACTGCCTTAAAGCCGTTCGAATATACTTTGGTTACTTTCTCAAAACTGACCTTGGCCATAATTCATCACCTATCCTTTAACACCACCAGCAGTAATACCTTCAATGAAGTAATTCTGCGCCATTAAAAACACAACAATCGAGGGCACAATGGCAATGGAAGCCATAGCAAGAATTTCGTTCCACTGTGCACCCTCTGTGACATCAATGGACATTTTCAACGCCAGTGCTATCGGGTATTTATCAACACTTGAGATATAAATCAGCGGCCCGAGGAAATCATTGACTGACCACATGAACTGAAACAGTGCCACGGAAATAATGGCAGGCTTCAGAATGGGCACAACGATATAGATCAACAACTGAAATGAATTACAACCATCAATCATGGCGGCTTCTTCCATGTCCGTTGGCAATCCACGCAGAAACTGAATCAACATGAACACAAAGAATCCCTGAGTGGCAAAAGCCATGGGTAAATACAAAGGCATATAGCTATCAAGCATGCCCATTTCACGGAACATCAGATACTGCGGAATCAACAGCACAGATTGCGGCAACAAAATCGTTGCAATCAACATGGTAAACCAGAATTTTTTGAACGGAATATCAAACCTGGCAAATCCAAACGCAACAATCGTGGAAGAAATCACCGTCAAAATAACTTTGGGAATAACATACATGAACGTATTCAGAAAGAAACGTCCAAAGGTATATTCTGTACCGGTCTTCCAGCCATTAATGAAACCATCAAGCGAAAACTCTTTTGGCCACAGGCTCAAAGAACTGAAGATTTCATAGTTCGGCTTAAACGCCGCGGCCACCATCCAGAACAATGGATACAGCATGCCAAGACCACAGATCAGCAGGATGACATACCGGATAGAAGCATTGATTTTTTCACGCCGTAACGTCTTCTGAACTTCTCGATTAATCTGCAGTTCGTCCAGTGCCGGGTCGTCGATAAAGGAATGATTTGTCATTATTTTCCACCCTTGTCCCCTGAGTAAAACACCCAGTATTTTGACGATTTAAAGGAAATTGCCGTAAATATCGCGATCACCACGAACAACACCCACGCCAGAGCACTGCCATAACCAAGATCAAAATATTTAAACGCGGTTTCATAAATGTACAGCGAGAACAAGTACGTTGCCTTGGCTGGCCCACCGTTGGTAATAACGTAAGGCGCAGTAAACTCCTGGAACGCCTGAGTGGTTTGCATAATGAAGTTAAAGAAAATAACCGGAGTAATCAGCGGAATAGTAATTTTGGTAAACATGTGCCATTTAGATGCACCATCAATCATCGCCGCTTCATATTGGGACTGAGGAACATTCTGCAGCGCTGCCAAAAAGATCACCATCGCCGAGCCAAACTGCCACACCCTTAGCAATGTAACCGACAACATGGCAAACGCCGGCTCACCCAACCAGGATATGGGTTCGATGCCAAAAAATCCGATAAAGGAATTCAGTAGACCATCCAACGAAAAGATGGCTCGCCACAACACAGCAATGGCTACACTACTACCCAAAATTGAAGGAATATAATATGCAGTGCGGAAAAACTTGATACCACGCAATTTAAAGTTCAGTACAAATGCAATGAACAGAGCGAAAGCGAGCTTCAAAGGAATGGTTAAAAACACATAGGCAAATGTAACTCCTAAGGATTTATAGAACGTGTCATCTTCAAGCATGTATTGATAATTTTCCAATCCGATATAAGCGGGTGGATTTATCAAATCATAATCAGTGAAGCTGATCACAAGAGACGATAAAAAGGGAAAGGCCGTAAAGACGACTAACCCAATAATGTAGGGACTGATATAAGCCAGGCCCAACTTCCGATTTTCATACATAACTGCCAACTCAATGTTTTTTGTTATTTCAGGGCTCAAGAATAAATGGTATGTGGTTAATTTTTTTTTGCAACCATATTATCAGTATTTTTGAAATGCTATTTCATTTTTTGATCTAGATCTATATAGTGACCTTTAAACCCGCTCCAAAGCCCGTAAAATACACACTTCCCGCGAACTTGGTGCGGCCATCTCTGCAACCTCCAGATGCATTGACAGAGATCAAAAACCAGATACAAATAACCTAATAATCAACAACTTAACTATTTGACTCGGTAACCGACGCAATTTTCTAGATGAGGAAAATCATGGCTTTAGGCAGCACAACCCAGTTGCAGTTTTCTACCTCCACCGATTCTGATACCGGTGCCGCCGTTACCCGGCTGACTCCACAAGGCGCTATTTGCCATAGAACATATTTTTATCAAAAAAGCTTCACTGATGACGGAAAGAAATTACTCTTCGCCGGCAATTTTGATTCTCACTGGAATTATCATCTGCTCGATTTTGAATCGCAGACTGCCACCCAGCTGACAGAAGGCGGCGGCGACAACACCTTTGGTGGCTTCCTCAGCGCAGATAACCAATCATTAATCTTCGTCAAACATAATCGCAGCCTGGTACGCGTGGATCTCGCCACCCAGCAGCACGATACTCTCTACGAAGTCGAAGACGGTTGGGTTGGCTATGGCACCTGGGTACCCAACAGCGCCTGCACCAAAGTCGTTGGCATCGAAATCAAAGCCAGCGACTACATCGAGTTGACCGACTGGAAAAAATTCGCCGAACTGTTTCATCGCAAACCACGCTGCCGACTGATCAGCATCGACCTGCAGACCGGTCAAAGAAGCACCATCCTGGAAGAAAACACCTGGCTGGGTCATCCTATTTACCGACCTTTTGATGACAATACCGTGGCATTCTGTCACGAAGGTCCGCACGACCTGATCAAAACCCGCATGTGGCTGGTGGACGAAAATGGCGACAATGTCCGTAAAGTCCGCGAACAACAAGAAGGTGAAGCCTGTACCCATGAATTCTGGGTTCCGGATGGCTCCAAAATGATCTTCGTTTCTTACCTGCATGGCGAGAGTGACCGCTGGATTTGCTCCATCGAGCCCGAAACTCTGGACTTTAAACGGGAACTGAAAATGCCGCCCTGCAGCCATCTGATGAGTAATTTTGATGGCAGCATGGTCGTTGGCGACGGCTCGGACACCCCGGTTGACGTGGCCGACGACTCCGGTCATCAAATCGAAAATGACCCGAATATCTATGTATTCGACCTCAAAACCGGCTCCAGCCGGGTAGTATGTCGGCACGACACCAGCTGGGAAGTACTGGAAGGCAGCCGTCAGGTGAACCATCCGCATCCGTCTTTTACACCGGATAACAAACAGGTCATGTACGGCTCAGATAAAGAGGGAACACCCGCCATTTATCTGGCTACGGTGTAACAAAAGTGCCTGCAACCCGCGTGGTGGCAGGCGTTCTGCGCAGTCTTAAGAGGCTCGCACAAAGGGCAGCAAACATTTTTAAAACGCCTTTTCATAATTATTTGAACTTGATTTCTGTTTGCTGCAAGATTAACCACCACAAAATAGTACGGTACCGCATCAACACATTGCGATGCCCGTCATAGCACACAACTGGAGGCACCATGTTTGTATACAACAAAGATGTTCAGCTTGAAGATTTAGGGGATGGCGTCTCCCGTAAGATCATGGCATACAGCGATAACATCATGACCGTCGAAGTACATTTCGAAAAAGGCGCTATCGGTCCGCTTCACAGCCATCCCCATGAGCAGCTGACTTACGTCCTGTCCGGCGAGTTTGAATTTACCATCGGTGACGAAACCAAAGTTGTCAAAACCGGTGATACGCTCTACAAAGAACCGAACATCATGCACGGCTGTCGCTGCCTGGAAGCAGGCGTACTGCTCGATAACTTCACGCCCGTGCGCAAAGACTTTTTAAAATAGAATTAATCCGCAACCACAGCAAACGCGAGAAACAGACTATGAAAATTGCACTGATGATGGAAAACAGCCAGGCTGCCAAAAACCCGGTGATTCTTGAACAACTCAACACCGTGACCGCTCCAATGGGTCACTCCGTGTTCAATGTCGGCATGAGCGACGAAAACGATCATCACCTGACCTATATTCACCTGGGCATTATGGCCAGCCTGCTGCTCAACTCCAAAGCGGTTGATTTTGTCGTTGCCGGCTGCGGTACAGGCCAGGGCGCGATGATGTCCTTAAACATTCATCCGGGCGTGGTATGTGGTTACTGCCTGGAGCCATCTGATGCGTTCCTGTTTAACCAGATCAACAACGGTAATGCCCTGGCACTGGCTTTCGCCAAAGGTTTTGGCTGGGGTGCGGAACTGAATGTCCGTTACATTTTCGAAAAAGCCTTTACCGGTGAACGTGGTCAAGGCTATCCGCTGGAGCGCAAAGAGCCACAGGTTCGCAACGCCGGTATTCTGAACGAAGTCAAAGCCGCGGTTGTTAAAGACAACTACCTGGATACCCTGAAATCCATTGACCAGGACCTGGTCAAAACCGCCGTCACTGGCGAGCGTTTCCAACAGTGCTTCTTCGAACACTGCCAGGTTCCTGAAATTGCCGAATACGTCAAATCACTGATTTAACGAGTCATTACTCCCTGGGAGTTTTGCCGGCCCAAGTGGCCGGTTTTTTATGCCTGTGAATCCGGCCCCACCGTCATCTCATACGCGCAACAACGGTCACCGCTCATAGCATGATGGGAACGTCGCACCGTCACCTCCGGCCCTAACAACTGCTGAAACATCTGCAGCTCCAGGCAACAAAAATCCTCACAGGAACTCGCCGCCGAATGGATCGGGCAATGATTTTCAGTCAATCGAAACAGACCAGCCCCCAGCTGTTCACTCGTCGCCATATAGCCATCCTGCCGACGCAGCTCCGCCAGCCGGACAATCCGGGCCGAGACCGAAGAACATCCCTTGAGCGCCTCTTCGTAACGCAGCCGTACCCGCTCACTGTGGTGACAAATTACCCGCTGTAACGGCGCTGCTCCAAATTCCTCCTGAATACACTGAATCAGTCCGACCAGCACATCCGCATGGGCATCCGGAAATTCTGTTGTCGCCAGCGATGTCAGTCCCCAGCGCTTTTGTGGCCGGCCACGCCCACTTGCAGGCACCGTTTCTACCGTTACCAGCTGCTCACTTACCAACCGCTGCAACTGCTGCCGGGCCGCCTCCACGGTAATGCCCATAGCCGCGCCAGCCTCGGTGGTCGTCTGCGGACCATGGTGCTTAAGGTAAGCCAGCAAACGCTCTCTCGGAGTCTCCTTACGAGCAGAATCATCTTGCGGATCAGCGTGGGCTTTGATGTGTGAATGATTATTCAATGACATGGCTTGGAAAAATACCGGAATTACCCACCGAGGTAAACCAGACCGGGCACAGATACCCTGAAGAAGCCGGCCCGATCAGAGCCGGCGGATGACCACCGAAACAGATAACACAATCACCCCGGTGATCAAAGACATAAAAGAACAAGAGCTGCGAAGCAACCCCCGTACATCACCCGGACGTCCCTGTCCTATGGCTCAACTCAGAAACGGTTGAAGAACTTCCAAATGGCCGTTGGAGAGAATGAAGGCGTTGAATGGCCGCCATTCCACGAACACCAGACCACCGGATAACCCGCATCGCAGCCCTGATATTCCACACAAGGTGAAGGATCTACCGGCACGGTATTATTGGAGCAATGGTTGGAACGAACGTACAGGTCTCTTGCAGACACACCGTTGTCGTGGCTGACCACATTGTCATAGATACCGTGAGAAATCCAAGCAGGCATCGGCTTGCCGCTGTCATTGAAAGGTGTCCACAACGCACCAGACATTGGTGCAATCGCACGGAACACATCGCCCATCTCGCGACCCACGGCGTAAGACATCATGCCGCCATAACTCCAGCCCACAGAAAACACTCTGCTCTTATCAACACACAAAGAATTGTTGAATTGATCCAGCATCGCCCGCAGGAAGGCCATATCGCGGCCATTGGTGTTTGGCCAGCCATTGTCATCCTGACCATTGGCAACATAGCGGTCAGGTGCCACAAAAATCGCTGAATTGTTCGCCAGGTTTTTCAAACCATAATAACCGCCATTGGCCACATTACTGGCATTGCCTCCCAGCCAGTGCCAACCGAAGATCAACCGATAAGGTTTGCTCATATCATAATTGGCGGGTACATCCAGAATGTATTCCCGTCTTGCGCCGTTCACATAGATGGAGTGACGACCTGAACTCAGAGATGGCACGTTACCGCAACCGGCAGAAGGATTAGTACCCGCTGGAGGATCAGTCGGGTCTGTTGGATCTGTTGGATCACCACCGCCTACAGGCAAAAATGACCACAACTGACCAGCGCCACCCCACCAGGAATACAGACGGATATCACCGCCAGGTTGGGTACTCATTTCCCACACATCAAGCGCTTTACCATTCAGCTTTGATGTCACGGAATAAAAACCATTGGCCGCAGTATCGATATACCAGCGCTGATTGTCACCACCATGATAGGTCCACTGTTGTACCTGAGCACCGTCGTCCATGGAATAACCGGCCACATCCAGCGACTTACCACTGTGGACCGCACGAATGGAATATGTGCCATCACCCAGTGCTGTCACATCAAACTGCTGATTGGTAGCGCCATTGCCGGTATATTGCAATACGTTAGCACCGTCATCCTGGGATCTATTCGATACATCCATATACAACCCACTCAACGAAGAAACGATATTGTAGCGACCGTTTTCAATTGCCTGGGCACTCGAATACAACAATAACAAGACCGTACAACCTATTATTTTTTTAAACATTGCTAGCTCCTAAATTTAATTTAATACCAACCAGTCAGATAAATTAATTCAGGAAAACATCGTGCCTGAGTTAATAAAACAGCAACTTCAACATAGTGGTAAAGACGAGGGTCGATATTCAATAAGCGCATAACGCCAAGAGCACTTCCAGAAAAATCGTTTTTGTGATGACTGCATCAGCCTCATTCAAAAGCACGAGCCTTGAATACTCAGCGACGACAGAAAAAAATAAGGTGGCTGCCTAACTGCAGCGATCCTTGCGATGCCTCCTTTAAATCACGCAAAAATTTTTATAATTAGAAGTACGCTTACAATCAATAGTATCAACTTTAACAAGGATTCAATTGCTACTTTAGGAGTTCAAGCCTTCGATAACCGGGAACTGCATCCCACTTAATAATTCACTTGAAGACAGTTTTCTCAGAAACAGAAAGTGATCACAACGAAAGTGTGAACACCAAACAAAAGCATGATCAGTCGCCACTCAAATACACAGCATATGATCACATTTATCTGTCTAAAAACCTGGCCAGAGCTACAAAATGGCCCTCTACAGCATTGATTGAGCACAAAACACAAAACCACATATAACACGATGACACATACAAATACTCATCCCTAAGTACAGACATTTACGAAACACCGCTCAGACTCATCCCCAAAAAAAAAGAGACAACAACAACCCAAAATCAGCACAACCAATCCGTTAGCCATACACCACAATTAATGAAAAACCTGTAACAAATAAATTCAGCAGATGACCGTACAACACCAGAAACGATAAGCACCATTACCAACCCCTATCACCGGAGTATTATTCAGGCAAAAAAAAACGGACATCCAGGATGTCCGTTCTTGAAAGCTTATATGGAAAATCAGGCGAAGTTGCTGCCTGCAAATTCCCAGTTAACCAATTTCCAGAATGCGTCCATATAACTTGGGCGCGCATTGCGGTAATCGATGTAATAGGCATGTTCCCAAACATCTACTGTCAGCAATGCAGTGACGCTTTCATCTGTCAGTGGGCAACCGGCGTTGCTGGTGTTCATGATATCCACAGAACCATCGGCTGTTTTCACCAGCCAGGTCCAGCCAGAACCGAAGTTATTGACCGCACTGTTGGTGAACGCTTCTTTGAATGCATCAAAAGAGCCCCACTTAGCAGTAATGGCATCCGCCAGCGCGCCCGTTGGCTCGCCACCACCGTTAGGGCTCAGGCAATTCCAGTAAAAGGTATGGTTCCAAACCTGGGCGGCGTTGTTGAATACACCACCAGAAGACGCTTTTACGATCTCTTCCAGGCTTTTGCCGGCCATATCAGTGCCTTCAATCAGGCCGTTCAGCTTAACCACGTAAGTGTTGTGGTGTTTGCCATAATGGAATTCCAGAGTTTCTTCAGAAATATGAGGTGCCAGCGCATTTTTTGCGTATGGCAGAGAAGGTAGTTCAATCGCCATGTTGTAATCCCTATCGGTTTTATCGGAGTGGATTGGCAAACCCAACAGAGTTTGCAGAGCCGCTATTATGTATTTTCCAAGTCAAAACTTGTAGTAAAAAATCGACCGATTCCGTCATGAATGCGCAATTCTTCCGCCACAACCACCTTTACACCAGGCATTGGTCACAGATTGAGCAGTGGTAATTGATCAGCACCGCGAAAACACCGCAACGCCTGGCGCGGCCACTATCCGAGGCCGTGCGGCACCGATGTCTGACGCTGTTCGCACGCCTCCACATCCAGATACAACTGCTGCAGCCGGTCATGCAGCGCCTCCACAAATATCAACGCAGTACCGGCAATATTCGCAACCGACTCATCATCGGATTCCGATAACAGACGGACAATGGCACGGCTGCCACTGAGAGCAGTGATCATATGACACAGATCGAGCTTGATAGAGCTAAAAGAAGGGATTGAATCAGACATAAAGAAGCGTCCTGTTTTGAAGCGATTCCCCTGCCCTCCCGTTGAGTTCGAAGCAACTGGGGGCAGGCCGAGCGGGTTCGAACTACCGTCAAAACAGAAACGGCCCGGCCGAAGCCAGCCCGCCGACCTGCCATAACATGCAGGCGCGACGAATCGCAGGCGATGAGCGGCATTTTGGTGCCACTCAGCCTCTGTTTTGATAAACGGGGTTCGAATCCCGGCACCGGGATTGACCGGCGCAGCACGGATGCTACGTGAACCGCTTTAGGGAGGTCAACCAACAAACATGGATCAACGGAGGCACAGACTCAGATACGAACCTGCCAGACATCCAAAGCCTCACGGCTGTACAAGCCGGAATCCACCGCAAAGATGCCCGCGACCAGAGTCTCCAGACTCACCGCATTCACCCGACAGCCAAATGGCAAGGGCTGATCCAACTGATCTGTGGCGCAAATACGAAACTGCCCGGCCATCTCATCCAGCCAGGCATAAAACCAGCGATCGACCCCAACGGGCAGACGGCCATACAGAGACGCACACGCCAGCAAAAACGCCGACAGCGACTCAGCCCCCCAATCCGCCAGGGTCTCGTGGTCGAATGAGAAGAAGACCTGATCCTGGGTTTGCCCGTTTTCTAGCGCCTCCACTCGTTCCTGTTCCAGCTCATCAAGCCATTGCTGCAGGGTTATGTGCATGGTGTCGATCCTCATTATTAATCAGGCACAAAAAAACCCGGCACTGATCAATGCTGGGTTCTGATCGAAACGTGACAGAGAAAAACTACTGCGCCTGACGAGCCTTGGCCAACTCATTAGACAACTGCTTCACCCGAGCCTGCATTTTAGGCATTGCCGATTGCATGAGCGTTTGCGACAACTGCATCGACGCCTGCATCAACTGCGGCATCTTTTTCAACACCGCCTGCCCGGTCTCGGTTTTATAAAACGCCAGCATGTCATCGATCTCCTGTTCGGAAAACTGACGACTATAAAGATCGATCATACCCGGCTGCATTTTTTCCCAGCTGAAATCCGCCTTCATAATCGCCACCACATCTTTATAGTACTGATCAAACAACGGCTGTTCTGAAGGTTTAATATCCAACTCTTTACTCACATTCTGGAGCATCGGTTCCATCTGAGCGTACATATTGTCGATCAATGCATTCATATTCATAAGATCCATCAGCTCCACCACCTTAGCCTCCTTACTACTATCCGCGGCAACGGCAGTGAACGAACACAACAACAAACACACAATCCAAAACTTAGACATACTATTTCCCTTATTTTCCGGCTAATACATTAAAACGCCAAAGAATGCCTCAACACAGACTAAAAACCAATGCCGGCAACAGCCACATTTCTAAGCTGCCTGTGCGGCAGTGAACCAACATGGTCATGGTGTGTGGTATGGCGATAGTTTCTAAGCTGCCTATTCGGCAGTGAACAGGCTAGTACCTCCTGTAGCTGCGCGGCGGTATTTCTAAGCTGCCTATTCGGCAGTGAACAATGCCTAAACTAGACGGCTTGGGCGCCGACTTTTCTAAGCTGCCTATTCGGCAGTGAACTAGTAGAGCAGGACAACGGGGAGAAGGTCGAATTTCTAAGCTGCCTATTCGGCAGTGAACGGGGAATATTACGCTCCGCCTGTATCAATGAATTTCTAAGCTGCCTATTCGGCAGTGAACGATTGATGGCTTTTATCATCAAGCTCTACAACTTTCTAAGCTGCCTATTCGGCAGTGAACACTCCTTAAAGCCCGGCGCGTCCGCGTCAAACTTTCTAAGCTGCCTATTCGGCAGTGAACTTGCACTGGCAGGTGTTGGGATTGCTATGAAATTTCTAAGCTGCCTATTCGGCAGTGAACGTAGAAACCGGTGAGTACTTCGGGCTTACGACTTTCTAAGCTGCCTATTCGGCAGTGAACTTTGCCGGCAGTAGTCTTCGGAGACGTCAATATTTCTAAGCTGCCTATTCGGCAGTGAACCTTGAGACTAGCCGGGGCATTTTCTGTTCACATTTCTAAGCTGCCTATTCGGCAGTGAACCCTCCATGCTGCCAACTTTGTGCAATTTGAATTTTCTAAGCTGCCTATTCGGCAGTGAACACATATCAACACTGGTACAGGAGATTGAGGCATTTCTAAGCTGCCTATTCGGCAGTGAACAAATGCCGGCGGACATCCTTTATTCGACATATTTTCTAAGCTGCCTATTCGGCAGTGAACCTACCATACTCTGCCGCTTCCGCTTCGACGTTTTTCTAAGCTGCCTATTCGGCAGTGAACGAAGCTTGGCAATTGGCCGGCTTTGACAACCATTTCTAAGCTGCCTATTCGGCAGTGAACATATTCAGCAGTTGATTAGCATTGATACAGATTTTCTAAGCTGCCTATTCGGCAGTGAACGAGGAAAGTTTTTGTCATTCTGGGCACTCCCTTTTCTAAGCTGCCTATTCGGCAGTGAACCTCTCTCAAAAGATGCATGCAAATGAATTGTTTTTCTAAGCTGCCTATTCGGCAGTGAACAAATCTGCACCGTCCTGGAATGCCTGGGCCAATTTCTAAGCTGCCTATTCGGCAGTGAACAAAAAATATAGTCAGCTAAATCCGGTGCTACATTTCTAAGCTGCCTATTCGGCAGTGAACTTTCACTTTGACGATCATTATCTGTGGGTACGTTTCTAAGCTGCCTATTCGGCAGTGAACTGTCCGCGCAGCCTGCCGTCAGAACTGACCTGTTTCTAAGCTGCCTATTCGGCAGTGAACTTGGTAAATTGCCGTCATATGGTAATTAGTCATTTCTAAGCTGCCTATTCGGCAGTGAACACCTACCCGCATACCCTACGACTTTGTCAGAATTTCTAAGCTGCCTATTCGGCAGTGAACGGTTAGAGGTTAAACAGTTACTCAAGGAACGTTTTCTAAGCTGCCTATTCGGCAGTGAACACGAAATATCTTTTCATACTCGTTCGGAAAATTTTCTAAGCTGCCTATTCGGCAGTGAACTCCTACTACTTTTGTAGGAGATTAGACAACACTTTCTAAGCTGCCTATTCGGCAGTGAACAGTTTGAAGTTCTCTCCGATGCCACTGAAAGTTTTCTAAGCTGCCTATTCGGCAGTGAACGAAATCTCAGCAGCAAATTCTGAAGATTCAAGCTTTCTAAGCTGCCTATTCGGCAGTGAACGTCACCCCTTCTATCAAGAAATTGATAGCATTTTTCTAAGCTGCCTATTCGGCAGTGAACAGTTTCTTTCAAGAAACAAACCACATTATGTTTTTCTAAGCTGCCTATTCGGCAGTGAACTGAAGTATAAACGCAAAAAAATAAGCTACAACAATCACTTAGCGAAAAAACAATGATTTTACCAATGTTTTTTGGCCTTGTTGTAACCCATTGATTTTCAAGCAATTTTTTAAAGAGCCAAAAAGATTGGTATTTTTGGTATCAATCTTTGGTATTTCTTCCAGCTGCGCCGGTTATATCTTCCGTTACTTGATAACGTCCTGTTATACAAATCAGCCGGTGCATGCCCCTGATCGCAGCATCTCGTTTTTGTACTGTCATCGAGCGCTGGTTGCAAGTGGCTAATAGTGCTAAGGGCGCAAACCGATTTTTTACTTTGAAAGATGGAAGGGTTTGGAATGCCCACCTTTGGTTTTTTTAGGATTTATAATCACGCTGCACCTGAGCATAGTTAAACTGCTCAAACTCCTCCGGATCGCATTTAATGATGATCTCTTTGTCCCCATTCTTATCGTATACTTCGTGGATTTTATCAATAAAATCCTCCGAGTTCGTATACTTGATTTCAAACTTTGGCCCTTTTCCCTTCGCAGCCTCTGTCAATGGAATCATACCGATGCGACCCAGTACCTCGCCTCGACTAAAATCTCTCCGACGTATCTTTGCAGGTAATGAATATGTTGCTTTGTTACTCTCATTTTTTAAGGTGATAGTAATTTGGTCTTGTAGTCCCAGAATTATTTTCAATTTGTTTTCCACAAATACATATAAAATGAAACTATTCAGAAGCCCTGTAAAAATGCTGAGGAACATTTGTGACCATAAGGTTAGCGGATTAAAATAGATAAAAACCGCACTGACCCCTAATACCGGAAAAATTAACATTACAATTATTGGCAAAAAAAGCCCTGATCCTTTGGAATTATTCATTTTCATTTCCCCTATAGTTTATTAAAGAATTTATATGCCTTAATCCGATTTTTAGAATCATTTTCGGGTAATCCCCAACTTTCTATTAGATCTTTATGGATCTGTTTTACCAAGCGTAGTAACTCATCGAAATCATCTCGATCTCTTGTTTTGTTCAATTTTTTTTGCTGAACATCTCTGCCAGATTTTTTTCGTTTATCCCCCTAACTTCATCTTCTAACTGTTGACCTTCAGACATCAAGTTTTCTCGAGTCCACTTGTTGTCCTTATGCATATACCCATACCCCGAAGAGGTCTTGGCACCGATACCCTCTTCATTTAATGCGCGTTGCAGTATGGTCTGGCAGATCTTGACGTGTTCCGGTTTGCCTTCCAGTACAAATAGAAAGCTTCCAGTCACGGCGATTAATGCATTGGGAATAGGGCTGTCTTTATCAGTGGGGGGAAGACGGCCACCGTTGTAATATTCCGGATGATGAGTTGTCACAATATCTTGTATAAAAGGCTTGTCTGAATCTTTGGGTACCCACCAGGCATCATGAAACGTCACAAGACCGGAGATGGCTTGTTTGTTTCCGTCCACATCATATGTTCCCAACAGTTGTTCCACTAATGATGCATGCTCAGTGGCATGTTTGGAGATCCAGGCACGAACAACACCTTTTACACTGGAACCTGGGATATACGGCATGCCGTAATTGCGACTCAAAGTACAGCCGGTTTCCAGAGGGCCCGGCGCAGAGACGCCAATCAGCAGCCTGTTTTCCAGCTGCATGGCACAGCGACCAAAACGATTCTGATCATGAGTCACCAGGCACCAGCGTTTGAAGGCCTGTTTGTATTCTTGAGAGGCAGAAATATTGCAGATCTTGTTGATGTGCTCAGTCTTAACGTTATCTCCATTGCTATCAGAACCATTTGTTTCCGGTATCTCCGGCAAACCTTTGTATAGCAATAACCCAGGATTTACGCCATCGTTATGACGATAGTCCGATAGGATTTTTGTTCGTATCAGTTGAATTGTCATGCAACCGACTCCTCTTTTTCCGCACCGTCGATACTCTCACCTGTGGCATCGATTTTGAGAATTCCCTGTACGTAACGGCGCATCCACGCAGAGACGGTTAAGGCGTGACGGGTGATTTCCATGGTCTTAAGTAAATCCATTTCCAGCAGCTGGGTGTGTAGCTTCTTCTCTTCGGGAATCGCCTTGATACTTTTCAATACAGCACTGAGATCTTCCAGTGCTTCCTGATGCTCTGTTTCATTTTTGGCCATTAAAAAACCGGTTGTCTGGGTAAGACCGTTTTGCATAATCATGGCCGGCAGTTTATGCACCAGGGCACCATATTTTTTAGGGTCTTTTGATTGTGTTCTTTTCACAACCTGTTTGTAGGCTTCTGCGGCTATGCGTTGATTTCGTGATAACAACATCAGGCAGGCTCCTGTGTGTATTTGCGAAATTCGACCAAACCGTTACCAGTGCCGACATTCCCTCCCATTTGCAGTAATGCATACTTAGGAATGGCCGCGTTCAGTTTGGAGGCGGTTTTCTCATCCTCTGGCTTGCGGGAGTTCGTGAGACTGTAGATTCCCCAAAGCAAGGTCTCTGCCGGCAGGTTTTCTTCGGTCCAGAGTGCGCCGTCGGCAACGACACCGTTTTCCTGATCGATACGAATCCGGGTACGGATTTCGGTCGCGGTTTCGGCCAGAAACGAAAACACGTCATCGGGCAAAATGATAAAACGATTTTGCATTTCTTCCTGCTCCGGTGATTCTTTATGTACCACCGCAGAAAAATGCTGTGCCCACTGTTGAGTATCTGAACCCTCTCCCGCCACGAGATCGAGATCTTCCAGCACAATTTTGTTTTTTTTACCCAAGTTCTTATGCGTGTTCAGATTGCCGATTAATGCCTGTTCAGGTTTGGGTGTAGGGACTTTCAATGGTAACTGGCAGTCTTTGCTATAACGCCTGAGAATAAACGGACAAGTGGCATAGGCGAGAATGCCGTATACGGATCGTACCGGTAACAGCAGCAAATGTGCGTCACTAATGGACAATGCGCCGGCAAACCCTTTCTGTTCTGATTTGAGACCCGGCCCGAACAGATGATCTGCATTGGTATTCTCTGTTCGGCTGATTTGTTCACGCAGTACGCCTCTGACCGTGGAACCCGGCACCAAGGGCAGCTGGCTGGCACGGTCGCGGGCAATGGGCTGATCGACGATACCCAGGGATTGACCGGTACCGCAGTGTAGAATGGTATGGCTGAATAAGTGGTAGGTATATTGTGACATAACAGGTTTCCTGTATTCGTGTATCAGTGAGCTGAATCATAAGGGGCTGGCAGGACAAGACCGAAACCATCAAGATTGTCCTGGTGTTCATCGCATACATGGCCAAACCATAAAGAGGCGATTTGTTCCGGCGACGGTTTTTCACCCACCCATTCAAACCAATAGGTTGAGCCGGCCGGTACCATCCGTCGTGCCGGACGGGGGCAGCGTTTCTCCAGATTCCAGCCGGAATGCGGTTGCCAGCGCCCCAGGGCAGCTGCACGCAGTTGTAGTGGAAATGGCTCCAGACCGGGTAAAGTTCCGATCAGCGTGTCGGAATTGAGCCAGCGGGGTTGCCAGCCCATAGTAAACAGGGCTGGTGTCAATAATGTCAGGATAATGCCATCTGCTTTGGCAATGTTTTCGAGCCATTGCACTGGTGGCTGTGGAACCGATTCACAAGGTTCAATGGTTGTCAGCCGCCGTTCGCCACCGAGGTTGACCCACTGGGTCGTCACGGCTCCGGTAATACCTCCCAAAATACCGATAGCGGACGTTGGGAATGTCTCGCTCGGTTGTTTCTTCTGCCACATATTGAGTCCGGTGGTCTGGAATATCTGACCACTTGAGGCTGAACGGGTACGGTTTTCCATGGCGATGTGGGTACGAATGTCCGGCGGTGCCGGCAACCAGCCATTTTTTTGTACCTGATTAAACGATACCGATGCGGCATCTTTGCGCCAGGCCAGTAAGTCCTTCAACGACCACCACTGAGGACCAGAGACTGGTTTACCCTGTATTGTCTGACGGAATTGAAGTGGCCACAGAGCCGCTCCTGGCAGGTCACATCCTTCACCATCTGCCAGTGGCACCGGAGTAGCGGAAACAAGACTGACGACAGGGTCTTTAGAATTATCTAAAGAGTGATAATGAGCGTCTGCAGGTTTTGGTACCATCAGGGTATCGACGGTGACCACCTTATTTTCTGTACCCAGTTTTACTGGTAATAAACCACTGACTGAGAGTTTGCGAAGTGCTTCGTTCAGTGGCTGACCGGTACTGCGAGCATAGGCATTACGCAACGCCCCTGCCAGAGTGGACGGTGGCGGAAAACGCGCGGCTTCGGCATCGGAGATTTCGTCAAATGGTCGACCGGAACGAATGATTAACGGATCTCTTGGTTCAAGCAGATAATATTTCATCGTGGTATCCATCGATTTTATGCTCCTATGTCGGTCTGGGTTTTACCAGACAGCCAGCGTGCAATTAACAGCAGATCGGCCAGTTCGCTCAAGGAGAGTTCCTGTGCTAATGACTGTATTTCGGTTTTGAGCGTGGGAGAGATTTTAGCGTCGCTTTGACCGGGCAAACGCGCACGCGCCAGCATACGTTGCAGTTCTGATGTTTGGATACCGATGCGATCACTCTCACTGATGCTGTCGTCGTGGGTCCATCGCAATCGCAACGACATCTCGCGCAGATCCTGACTGATTCTGGAGGGGAGTTCTGAGGCGCTAAATGCCTGGATAAATTGATCCATGGCATTCAGAGTTTGCTTATCATCCCAACGGCAGCGCCACTGAATGTCATGACCAGAACGGATGCCCAAATGAATAGCCAGGGCTTTACGGGGCTTCTGTTCGATACTGCCTTTGGCGTGTTTTTCAGCAGCGACTGACCGGTGTCGTAATTGCCGCATGGGTTGTACAAAATGGCCAATCGCCAAACCGACGGAAAGTGTTGGGTATGGATCATTGCCACTTAGCAGCGGCTGTGCCACTGGTTCCATTATCCTGGCAAATTCTGTCGCCAGTTCTTTAGCACAGGCAAATGCTTGTGATAGCGGTACAAATGCCAACACGTCGTCACCACCGGCATAGATCGCCTGGCCTTTTTGATCACGAACAATGCTGTGCACCGAGGAGGCAAACTTGTGCAGCGCAGCGGATATTGTCCGTGAAGCCTGAGCATCTTCAGCTTTGCCCAGCAAGGCTCCCATATGATCTCCATCTGCTTTCAGCAATACACCATATGGAACAGGCGAAGAGTCAAGGCGGTTTAACAGATGCAACAGTTCTGTTTTATCACTCTCTTCAACATCGGCCAGTGCTTCCAGACGGCTTGTAAACAGATACTCCGCATCGTAAGGAAAGGATGCATAAATGTCCTGATTACCCTTCGTTCGGGTGGCAATGTTTTTTTCAGCCAGTATTTCATAGGCACTGTTAAGATTCGCGAGGGTTTCAGGGGAAAGACTTTCAATCCAGTCATTCGCCACGATACGACTGAAGGCGGTAAACTGATCAGAGGGACCGGCCAGGCGCTTGACCACGCCCAGGGAATCCAGTAGTTCATCACCACTTAAACCCAGAGACCGACGTAACTTCTGTTCATTCGGCTTAAGCAGCACGGAATCATTGGCACCATCAAGAGATGACTTATGCACCTCTCTGGCACCAGAGGGTGGCAAAAAATCACGCGTATTTTTACGCGCTGACAGCAACGCCCCGACTCGATTGGATGCATATTTATAGTCGCCATTTTGTACGAGCACCCAGGCACTGAATATTTCCAGCATGTCCTGCTGCTGGTTCTGCCAGCTATCAGGATCAATACACTGATCAATCTGGTGAGCTTTCAGCTTTTCATAAGCCTGCTGGAAGATATCTGCCAGACGGTTTTGTGCCGCTTTTTTTGTTTCTGCAACAAGAACAGCCAAATCCTCTTTGCTTTCAACCGAGACCTGCGCCCGAATGACATTGGCAATATTTGCACTCTCCGTCAGGGTATCGGTTTGTGGTTGCAACGCTTCATCGGGGTTTTCCGGATTCGGAAAAATCAGACACCCGTTATGGCGCTGATGCAAATGTAACGCTGCCGCTCGGGACACTTCAGACAGCAACCAGGACCCACACCACAAATCACGAGTACGCCGTCCCGCTTCAATCAGGCTTTGCACCGGCCCGATACTGATCACCAATAGATAATCGTTCATGAGTCCCTCTGTTCAAAATATTTTAAAAACGCCGACAGCGGATCATCCGCCAAAGGTGAGCCGTCATAGTTCATGGGAAAAATTTCTTTGGCAGCGTCTTTTTTCTGTTGATCATCAGTTGGCCAAAGATTGGGGGATTTACCTTTTGGTGATGGATGCAAACAAAGTTCCTCGGTTAAGGCTTTTTCCCAGCCTGGTAGCAATAACGCTGCTGAATGCCATTTTTCATCAATCCTGTAAGGTCGAAGGATTAAAGGGCTTGCCATGCGTTTGAAATCATTAGCAGGTAACAATTCTGGCTTTACAGGGTCTTTTTGCTTTGAGGCCTGATCCTTTCTTTTGGGTGCACCTCTAAACTGAAAATTGATTGGCAACCCAAAGGCTGCTCGTGGAAAAAGATTTCGATCCTTATCTGTGGGAGTGTATTTTGGATCAGAACACCCCGTCAGATTTCGTACCGATTCAGCCTCCGGCCATAAACTTCTTCCGATGATTGTCTCTGTTTTACCTTTTTTGCAGAAGACTTTACCAATACGTCCGACACCAATGCCCTGGCGGAACTCCTGTAGAAGATCTATCCCATAACTCCATGCTAAAAGTGCTTCGCCATTTTTATCATATTTCAAAACGTCAGGGTCAACATGGATTAACAAGGCACCCTTATTCTTCACCTCACCCGATTCCACCGGTGAGATATCAGCATGTTTTATCCAAACTGCGCCAAGACCACGCCGGGTCCTGGCACCGATTCCGCCAAACGATGCCCACCAGCGAATAGCTTCCTTTATTTGATCTACTTGTGTAGCGCTTAATTGATGACTAAAACGAATAGTCAGGTGAAATGTGAGGCCATGGTCAGCAATTTTTTTGTGTTCCTTTTCGTTTTTATCTTTTTGACCAGGAAAAAGGGCATATGCATTTTTATAGTCACCTGCAACAGTAACTGGTTTCTTGGAATTCCCTTGTTTAAGTTTTGTTATAAACGATGGAGAAGTCTTCAGGTCTCCAACACTAGACACCCGCACGTCCACCTTGCTAGCCTTGGTTTTGGGGCTATTCTTGTCATTTCCGTCACCCAGACCAATCCCACCCCAGATGTCACATTCCTGTTTGAACATTTCCTTCTCGTCAGTTAAGCCACTGACAATTCGCCACCAAAAACGCAGATGGCCACGAATGCTACTGGCACGAATCGGCATTTTTTCATCTATTTTTCCAGCTTCAACACCACCACCAAACATGGGGGTAACCAGCTCACAGGTGTATGTCTTTTCCCAGCCGGGAATGACATCAGATTCATTGGAATGCCGCTTTTTAACAGCCCTCTCCAACTCCGAGAGATCAAGGTTTGGCGGTTCTCTTCGCATCGTTATCTCCTAGCTGCAAATAAGAAAAATTGATTAAAACCACGGCACTGTCGCACATTGGCTCAGGCCATATTTGGAGAAGTCTCCGGGTTGGGGTTTTGGGTAGCAGGTGCTTTGGTCGATGAACAATGGAAATTGTTGACCGGTGGAGCTGCTTTTGAGTGTCAGAAATGGCTGACTGAGTTTTTTTTCAATTTCGTGGGGAATCCGTGTTTCGGCCTGCTGGCTGGAGAGTTGGTGGCGTCGGGCAGTACGGCGGCGCAGGCGTTCGGCGTTGGATTTGCTCTGTACCCGTTTAACAACGCGAAATTCCTGCACTTCCGGTACTCGGGCAATTGTGCTCACCTGGGTATATTCGCCCAGGCCTTTGCGCCAGGGTAAGGTTTCCAGAGTTGTCAGGCTGGTTTTGTTGCCATGTATTCTCAATACATGACCAAGGTTACGGGTTTTGCCGGCTTCAGCGTTGGGAAAGCTAACAGCAATGGCGTTGTCGGGCAGGTTAACGAGGGTTCGGTGTAATTTGGCAAATAATGCGTTCATCAGCATGTGCTGACTGAACTCAGGATCAGGCAATACCTGAATTTCGTAATAGTAATCCATGTCTTCATTCCAATCCGTGGTCACTCAGTCAGAGTTACCAAAAACAGCAGGAATCCAAGTTGCCATATGGCAACTGAACCGTTTCGGCCGATAGGGGTATCAGCGCTTCAGACTTTTTGATGAGGAAGTGTCAGCGGTGGTCATCGAATTCCGCTATGCACGCGCAGTGAGGGTTCTGGTCATGATGGGATCATTAAACTTCCTTAGATGACGTCTTCCATCTGCGGGAAATTAGTATATTCCCAACCTCGCTTCAACGTCAGAAAACCATAAATTAGTATGAATTTGAAAAATTATATTTTGATTATCATGATACACATCAATGATTTACTGTCGTCTTTATCCTGGCCGGCTATCGGATATATTGCGACGTTTTGATACTTGGCAGTTTACGAAACGTTGTTGGATGATGTGGGGTTTGGTGGGTGAGTACGCAAGGAGAAGTGCTAGGGTGAAGCATCCATGCAACACCGTTTAGGAAACCTCTGAAAACGGGCCTCTTTTCGCGCAGGATGTTGTCAGCCCCTGTCTCACATCCTCATTTACGTTCGTAAATTGCGGTGTTGCAAGTGGTGCTTCCTCGCCTGCCTCAATACTATTCCTATTTTTCCAAAGGCCTCTTAATTTGAATATTTCATGACCGGGTGTGCTGACCAATACGTAACTGGTACATCAAATTTATATTTCACCTTCATCAGGCAAACTCCAGTATTTGTTACCTGGCTCATACACTTTGTCTTGATCAACCTGTTTAAAGAGGCTCTCCAGTTTTGCCTTCAGCTGATCGCCTTTGGCATTTTTGGGTACTGCAAAACCGATAGGAATATCCAGTACGCCGCGATAATAAATACCATGAACGCCTTGCAACTGCAGGGTATTCATAACGGAAGCACGCTCAAACAGTAAAGCATCTATCCGGCCGCTCTCAAGCATTTTAACCAGACTTTCTACACTGTTGCCCCCAACAAACTGACCTACAGGAATACCAAAAATGTCCGAGAAAAATCCTTCATTACCTTTTGGGGTACCAATGCGTTTTAGTGTCTTAAAGTTATCTTCAGATATTTTTGCTGCATCGAGTGAGTAAACATCCGCTGGAGAGTTGATTGACCAGTTCAGCTCCTGGGCGTAGGTATAAAATTCCGGCACTTCCATCTCATAGGGTGTGTGGCCAATTAAATCGACATTACCAGTTTTTAACTCATTTTTGGCTCTGGCGTAGTTGACGATTACAATCTCAAATTTCAGGTCAGATAATTTTTCGATTTCTCTTAAAAAATCCACACTCAAGCCATTACCATCTTCAGTAATCAGTGGAGGGAAAGGCTCCAACATTACTTTTACGGTCTCAGCGTAGGTGTTTTGAAAACTAAAAAAAACAAATACTACCAAGGTCAAAAGTATGTTTTTCACTATCAAGTCCTCTCGGGCATAAAAATTTTAATATTCTGATATATATCAGATTAGTCGCGTTTTTTTTGATATCAAGGTTAAAAAATTTTTGAGAAAACAGTAACTTTCAAAAACCGGGGAAAATCAGTACATCAACATAATCATAGACGTAGTTTTGATCTGTCGGTACAAAATTTTTGTACTGTCGGGTATGCCAATGCCAGTATTTAACGACTGAATGTTTGCTGGCATATATAACGGGGATTATCCGGCCCGAAGATAAAAATACTTTTCGGCTTCCATGTCTTTTTTATGATAGACAGATAAATACATCAACCCCGTAAATTTCCAAGGGTTTCTGAAAAATAGATGTTATTGGCTTGTATGAGGACTAGGGCCTATTTATCCCGGACTTCCGCTGTTTAAACCTGCTCAGTGTTAATCACTCATCGACACTCAAATGGTTATATTCAAACAACGCACTTAATCCCAGACCACCACCAATACCCAAGGTAGCCAAGCCGCATTGACCAGAGGTGTCGCTGCGCTGCATCTGGCTGAATAATCGAGTCACAAGTACTGCGCCGGAAGCACCATAAGGATGACCCAGAGCAATGGCGCCACCATCACGATTGATTTTTTCCGGGCTGATGTCGAGGCTGTCGAGAGTGCCCAATACTTGTGCAGCAAAGGCTTCATTGAGTTCAATCAGATCAATCTCTGACAGGGATATCTGCGGATTTCTATGCAGTAGTTTGCGGGTTGCTGGCACCGGTCCGAGTCCAAGCAGATTTGGATCGACGCCTGCGGCGGCGGCATCGCGAAATATCACGGCACGGGTCAGCCCAAGTTGTCGGGCTTTCACGGCACTGGCCACAAGCACCAACGCGGCACCATCGTTATGATGACAACAATTTCCGGCAGTCACAGTGCCGGTGCTGTCGAATACCGGTTTCATACGTGTCAGCAGAGCCTTGGAGAGCGTGGCACGAGGACCTTCATCGGCATGAATGATACCTGATGAGGTGTGTATGGCGACCAGTTCAGCATCAAAAAGACCTTGTTGTTGTGCTGCCACCGCGCGCTGATGGCTTTGCAGGGCGAGGGCATCCTGGCGTTCACGGCTGATACCACAGTGACGGGCAACATTTTCGGCCGCTTCACCCATGTCCGGGTCACCAATGCTGTCGGGGGCAAAGCGGGCGCGGGCGAAGAAACGAGGTTGGGCATCGGCGCTTTGCGGACGCTCCATACGCCAGGGGGCGGTGCTAACGCTTTCCACACCACCGGCCAGATAGAGATCACCGGCACCGGCCTGTATCTGACGACAGGCCTGGATGATGGCTTCGAGCCCGGAGCCACATTGGCGGTCCACGGTGACGCCGGGCACGGTTATGGGCAACCCGGCTGAGAGCGCAGCCAGGCGGGCAATGTTGCCACTGCTGGCAGTGGCATTGCCGATGATAACATCATCGATCTCTGTACCGGCCACAGTAGTATCAACCAGTAATTGTTGTATCAGCGGGGTGAGCAAACCGCAGACATCGATGCGGTTGAACAAGCCGTGGGCACGGACAATGGGAGTCCGCCGGGCGGCGATGATGACAGCTTGATTAGAGGCGCTGGAGGGTTGCATGGTGTTGTTGAATCCAGAGTTCGAGGGTTTTACGGGCAATTTTGCCACTGGCGGTCAGGGGCCAGTGGTCCAGATGGTAGATGTCCTGGGGGATTTTATGGCGACCAATATGCTGGCGGCAGGCCTGAATGAGCTCGGAGGCACTGAGGTGCGGGTTGTCGGCCAGCTGTACGATGGCAACGAGGCGGTGGCCGGCATAGGTATCTTTAACCCCAAGGACAACCGCTTCGGCAATGACGCCGGTGGCTTTCAACGCCCGTTCCACTTCACTCAGGTAGATATTGTGCCCCCGGCAAACCACCATTCCGCCGGCGCGGCCGGCAATGGTCAGGCGTCCATTTTGTAAGTAACCGAGGTCGCCGACCGTGGCACCCCAATGGTTCTGGCAAAAGGTGGCGCTTTCGTCATTCCAAAGGTAACCCTGACAGATCAACGGACTGCGCAGGTAGACCTGACCAGTCTGACCGTCAGGTAGTTTCTGGCCGTGCTGGTCACGGATACAGATCTCGACACCGGGAAAGGCATGACCAACGGTATCGATGGTGCTGTCAACATTACTCGGTGTCAGTGGATTTATGCTGATAAAGCTCAGTTCTGAAGCACCGTAGTATTCGAACACTTTAGCGGCTGGAAACAGTTGCCGGCATTGTTGCCAGTGATGGCGTTCGAATTTGGCACCAGCACTGACCACCTGGGTAAGGGCTGGAAACTGTAATTGTTTTGGCTGTGCGTACACGGCCAGCGCGGCGATCATGGTGGGCACAACCACTAGTCGGCGAATACGTCCTTCGGCCAGCCGCCGGGCCAGTGTGATGACATTGAAGTTGCTGTCGGTCACAAATTCAGCGCCGGCATTGAGGCTTTCCAGCAATGCAAACAACGCAATGCCCTGGGCCATGGAGCCCGGTGCCAGAGTGGTCATGTCGGCGTTCAGAGAGAAAACCTTTTGGCTGTATTCGAGGCTGTCCCGCCAGGATTGCCGCGAGCGGATAAAGGCTTTGGGCATGGACGTGGTACCGGAAGTGAGGCCAATCAGAAAGGGCTGATCACCGTTATGGACGGATATGACCGGCAATGCTGACCCACTGGCACATTCAGGCTCCGGTTGATTCACACAATAAATGGTGATGTCGAGCTTACAGGCCGGCCCGTACAGTGGATGGCTCCGGTCAGGCAGTATCAGCAGGTCGGGTTTGAGCCGTTGCAGTAGTGATTGCATCACCCCCCTCGGCAGATCCGGATCGAGCACGGCCACTACGTTGGGGGCCGCTGATGCCGCCAGAAACAGTTCGACAAAACGATGGTGGTTGCCCAGGCAAATAACGGTAAGGCGGGCATGTTCGGGTAATTTAAAATCTCTGCTGAAGCGCCCGGACGGCAGCTGGTTAATACGTTCCCGGGCCTGCTGACTTCGTTGCCATAGCTGGCCATAACTCAGACGCTGATCCCCTACCGTTGTGGCAGTCCGGTCAGGCTGCCGGCGGCTGTGTTGTTCCAGCTGTGCATAGACTGCCACCTTCAGGACTCCTGCAGCAGTGGCATCAAGGCCTGGCGCACGGCTGTTGGAATGGCTTGGGCTCTGGCCTGACCTTTCTGTACGCAAACCCAGACAATGCGCGCCTGTACCCGTGGCGTGGGTTCTTCGGCAGCGTACACACTGACGTGGAATGCGATCGTGGTACGGCTGAGTTTCACCGGTCGTACGTGGAAGTAAAGCTGCTGTTCAAACGATGACGGTCGATGAAATGAGCACTCGACCTTGTGTACATGATAGGCGTGGTCATGGGCAGTGGGCGAAAAAAACTCACTGAGCCCCTGTTGACGCAGATATTCGGTGATAGCGGTTTCGCAGTAGGGAAAATAGACGCTGTTGTGCACATGGCCGTGCATGTCCACGTCGTGAAATGAAATTCGTACCGTCCACGCGGCATGCTGTTGAATGTCGGTCACCTGTCACCTTTCCCGTTGAGAACACGCTACAATCCCGCTGCTTTTTGTTAAAGGATGTTTGAGATGTCAGCAGCAGCCAGCATTATCCATCAATTCGGTCACCCCGGCGAGGTGGTGGAGTTGTTTGAGCAGCCCATACCGGAACCGGGTGCCGGTGAGGTGGTGGTGCAGATGCAGCGCAGTGTGATCAATCCTTCGGATCTGATCACCATTTCCGGGGCGTACCGTTCCCGCATCGCGTTGCCATTTCAACCCGGGTATGAGGGGACCGGCGTAGTGGTGGCCTGTGGTGACGGGGTGACATATCCAGCGGTCGGCACGCAAGTCTTGCCGATTGGCCTGCCAGGCAGTTGGAGTACGTATAAGCTGACGCCTGCGCAGTGGTGTATTCCGGTGTCTGAGGGGTTGAGCCTGGAACAGGCGGCGACCTTGTATGTAAATCCAGCCACAGCCTGGTTGATGCTGCATGACCGTGCCCGAGTACAGCCGGGCATGCGAGTGGTGATCAGCGCCGGGGCTTCAGAGATTGGCCGCATGTTGATCCGGCTGTTGAATCAGGTTGGCATTGAGCCGGTGGTGACGGTGCGCCGGCGTTCATCTTTGCCACGCCTGCAGGGACTGGCGCTGGAGACAGTTTTGTTCACCGAGGCGCCGGATTTCGATCACGCGCTGCAGCCGGGTTCGGTGGACCTGCTACTGGATGCCGTGGGTGGCGAGGTGGGCATGGCACTGGCCCGTTGCCTAAAGCCCGGCGGGCATTTGATTCATTATGGATTGTTGTCAGGGCAACCACTGGCCGCCGATCTACCCTTGCAGTTGAGCGGGGTGACGTTTGAATTGTTTGTGCTGCGCCATTGGATACATCAGGCGGAAAAATCCAGCATTCATGCGCTGTTTCGAACACTGGAGTCTCTAATGCTGGCCGGCACAGTGAGCAGTAATATTGACTCGGTGTTCCAGCTGGCTGATATTCACAAGGCGTTCAAGCGGATCGATGATCCTGACCGGGACGGCAAGGTATTGTTGGATCTGATGTGATCCCCTTTATTCACCAAGGAATCTGTTGTGAAAATTGATGCATTAACGTCATTGCGTTTTTTTGCCGCTTGCGCGGTATTGTTCAGTCACCTGCGCTTTTTCGGCGACAGCGATTCGGCATTTTTGAGGACGCTTTATAGTAAGGTGTTTTGGGAAGGCTATATCGGTGTTACGTTTTTCTTTATTTTGTCGGGTTTCATTCTCAGTTATTCCTATCAGCAACGATTGCACAAGGATCATGGCCTGAAGGCCTTTTATGTCGCCAGGGTGGCGCGGATTTATCCCCTGCATCTGCTGACACTGTTGTTGGCGATTCCCTGGCTGACGCTGATTGGTGAACAACCTTCTGCCCTGACGTATGGCATGAACGCACTGCTGTTACAGGGCTTTTCACCTGACCGCCATGTGCATTTTTCCATCAATCTGCCGGCCTGGAGTTTGTCGTCGGAGATTTTCTTTTATGCCTTATTCCCGTTGCTGATCCTATTGAAAAACCGCCTGCTGCTGGGGTTGTGGGTACTGTGTCTGGGGTGGCAGGGAATCATGCTGTCGCCGTTGCTCAACAATGAAAGCCGGCATTTCTGGATGTATGTGTTTCCGGTCTCCCGGTTAATGGATTTCTGTACCGGGATGCTGTTATACCGACTGTATTGTCGCATGGTCGAGCGGATAAAACCGACTCAGGCTACCCTGATGCAAAGCGGCGCGGTGGTGCTGTTGGCATTGTTTTTTGCGCTAAAAGGCAAGGTTCCGCAGACATTGCGTTATGACCTGTATTATCTGCTGCCGATGGCGCTATTGATACTGGCATTCAGTTTTTCCACCGGTACGCTGTCGCGCTGGATCTCCGGCCGGGTACTGATCATTCTCGGCGAAGTGAGTTTTTCACTGTATCTGGTGCACTATCTGGTGGCGCAGTACCTGCAATACCTGACCGACCGTTACCAGCTGTTTCATGGCACCCGCGGCGACCTGATTCATGCGAGTCTGGTGTTGGGCATCAGCCTGCTACTCAGCCTGGGATTGTATTTCTACTACGAAACCCGGATGCGTCGATGGGTTAAACAACTGTTCAGAGTGTGATGCAACTAAGCAAGCAGGACAACTGCCAGCCGGACATTATTGCACAGGAACAATGTGCATGATGCGCGGGTATAACTCCGGATCTTGTGGATAGTCATTCTCTTCCGGTGACAACAGATTCAATGCAGTCATCGGAAGATTCCTCCTCTTCCACCTCACCTTTTTCGTTTTCGATATTCAGCGAGATACTGATCATGAATAGCAATACCCTTTTCATCAGGTTTTATCTTATTTTCCAGGCACAAAGTTCATAATGCTCTCATACAAGGCTTTGTCTTCTGCGCTTTCTTCTTTAGCAGGGAGCAACAGCTCCATAACCTCTTCCGGAATGCGACCATCCTTAATCCGACTCAGAGTACCGTCTCGATACCCCGATGGATCACCTTCGGCCACCTTGGCTTTGGTTCTTGGGGTGAGTTCGAAGTGGTCTGTCTTAGGTTGGCCTTTTGGACAGTCGATTGCCTTGCAGAAAATCGTCCACCAGGCCTGCAATTCCCCCTGACCGGCAAAGCCAACTGCCAGTTCATGTAAATAACGATCCGTCGGATATTGTTTGAGCCATTGTTTGATTTGTGTCTGCCTGGCCTCGAGAATAACAACGGTCACTTCATAGAACGTCTGGTTGCGATAGGAAAACCAGCGCGCCCGCAAGGTTTTTGGAACCGGTTTGCGCCCCAAGCCCGACTGAGAACCAACCGGAATATTGTCAACGGTACCACCGGGTAAATTCCCCACCGGCACCTGCCAGGCTTCATTGACGATCAGATACTCACCCCAAACTGGCCAACCTTCACCACCGATACCACCTTCGCTAAACCCATAGTCATAGGTTTTTTCCTGGCAGCCGGAGAACAGCAGAATGATGGTTAAC
>NZ_JBNKSF010000054.1:0-11814 GCF_050297175.1 Gynuella sp.
GGAAGTGATTTTGCAATAAATCCACGTTTGTCTTCCCGAATCGCTCTGCCGGTCCAATCCACCAATTCCAGGTATTCGCTTAATTGGAATGGCAAACCTTCGGGCATGTCTGCCCTGGGATTGCCAACAAAAGGGAGTAAACCACTGGGTTGTTTGGACGCCTTGGCGCAAGCAATACGCATTTGAACGGAGGTATGGTCAGACGTTTCCGGTGTATCAGCCATCCTGGCTCGAATGGGATTCAGATCCACATACGCCATACAGGCGGCTAAGGCCTGTTCGTCAAGTAATGCTTGAGACTTAAACCTGCCCTCCCAGAAACCGGTGGCTGAGTGCTGAGCCTTTGTACAGACGATGCCAGCGCATCACAACGTCTTCTGCGGACCATTGCCGGCTTTGGAGTACATTGATATGCAGCACCACATGAACATGGTTAGACATGACGGCATAAGCGCAGATATCGATGGCGAATATCTCACCCGGCCACAACAGTCTATCCTCAACCCATTGGCGTCGATGTTCGTAGCTAATCTGGGTGAGGGCATCAACTCCACAAAGAAATGCCCGACGGACACAACGGGAAACACAGTGATAATAAGGCGTGGCTTCAAGTGAGATTTGCGACTTCCTTGATCGGGTCATGATCATACATCTCTATACTGATAAATATACAGTATCGAATGGTGCCGGTTGTTGGCGTGAATATCAATGGCGATAAAAGAGAAATTCAGAACGGAGGCAAAAGGGTTCAGGCAGGATCATGAGCTCGTATGGATAGAATGTTGAGTGTAATGCAAAAATACGAAATTTATGGAAAAATCCTGTCAACAGATTTTTTAATTATTTTTAGCTGAATAGTTACGAATTCATATCCTTCGAAATAATGAGTGACCATTGATTGGTGGGCTTGCGAGAATCAACGAGATCAATATGTAGGTAAATGACAATCAAGCTGTTGTACTTGATGATGACAGATTCAGGCTGGATGGTATGGAGTAGATCATAACGAGATGTTGGGTAATACTCTTTGCAAGTGCCCACTCAAAGAGAAATGCCTCATTGATACCAGATAACGGATCGACAAAGTTTTTTAAAGGCCTTAGACATCCTGATTTGCACGACTGACGGAACTGGAAATTCTATATCCCGCTAAGCGAACGGTGTGTTTGTGGTGAAGTATTTGGGATTGCATAGAAGTGCTTCTCGGAATTCACCTGGAGTTAAACCGGGCCGTTCAAAACGCGTAAAACAGCTTCGTATATTCAGTGCCCTTGTTAGCAGCAAAACAACAGATTGTTGGAAGCATGATCAGACTTGCAACTTTTTTTTGATGTGGCCTTACAAGCCTGTGTTTGCAACGGCGCTCAATGGTTCAGGATCTATTCGATTTAAAAAATAGATTTGTCATCTTTATCACTATTGTCTCAAAAACAGATGCGATCGTTCTGTATCAAAAATATTGAGAGAATTTGCTATATCTCCATAATTTTCCGTCAGGTTATGATGAAAACGGAGGATTCTGAAGAGCTTTGATGGATACGTCATGTACGCATCAATTATGCAGACCTTCCTGATGATTTTGTTACATCGCGAACGTTCAAAAGAACAGTTGGTTTTGGCCATCTATATGAACATAAAATTACACAAAATAGGGTAAAGAGAATGAACGTTCTTGCATTTCACTTTGGCCATGACTCTGCTGTTTCTTATATTCGGGATGGCGAAATCATTGGCACTCAGCTTTCTGAACGGATTAAGAAAAAAAAGCTGTTCATTGGGTTAAGTTCGGAGCTGATCACCAGATTTCTTCAGGCTCACGATATCGACATTGATGATATTGACGCCATTGCTTTAACGTCGACACAGCGCGAAGATGTCTATATCGAAATGGATGGAATGCTTTCGGTAGAGTACAAACGACACCCGCAGGATAACGTGCCGTCACTCATCGAAGCATACCTTCAGCAGGAAGGTAAGGATCCGGTGGATTTTTTTCTGGGCAATACCCCTAAGGAAAAGGAATTACGTCTGCGGCGTATGCTGGTTCCTCATTCTCTGGATCCGCGTTATCGTGAAAAAGCAGCTTCTTTTGTATTTCTGCCCTGGATGGACTTTGCCAAGGTCAATCAGGCAATGCCATATGTCCCTCTGCGTGAGATCCCTGAGAGTCTGGGTTCTGACAAGCATATTTTTAAAGATGCACAATACGGCTTCCATTATCCTGCCAGTGCAGTTTTCATGGGAAAATCGTTACCGTGTTACATTATTAATCATCATGCAGCACACGCTGCCAGCGCTTACTACTGCTCTGGTTTTGATTCATCAGCGGTCATTACGGCTGATGGTGGCGCAGGTGGGATGCGTGGCGGTTGGTTCTTCTGTGGTGATGGTCAGAAGTTATTGCCTTTGGCTCCTCATCACCTCGAAATTGGTGGTTTCTATTCTCAAACGTCGCGTTCACTGATTAAACTCGGTGGTTCTCCGGACGGAAAAATGATGGGCCTTGCTCCCTACGGTAAACCAACCATCTTCTCCCCGGAGCTTGTGGGTAACGCGGCCGATTTTGACCATTTGATGAGAGAGGGTCGTTTTCCCCAGGCCACGGAACTGCGATACGCCTGGCACGAATACCTGCTGAATCAGTTGAAAGCACAGAATTATGATATCGCTTTGCTCGGCGATCCTGAGAAAGTGCTGGAAGGTCCAAACGTGGATTTGGCTGCCACACTGCAAAAGCTTTTTGAAGAAACGCTGTTTGCCACCACCGAAGTGGCCCGCAGACTTATGGATGTCTTTGGTTTTCGTGCCGAAGGGCTGTGTCTGGCCGGTGGTTGCATGTTGAACTGTCCATCAAATACCAGAATCCACGACAGCCAGATTTTCTCGGATTTGTTCGTTCCTCCGTTTACCGACGACAGTGGCTGTTCTATTGGTGCAGGTTTATGGGCTTACCACAATTTATTTAATCAACCGCTTATTGAACGTCATGGGGATTTACCGGTTAGTCCATATCTCGGCAATCCGGTGAGCGATGAGGATTGTCTTGCTGCATTAAAACAAGCGGAGGGTATTGTTTATACTAAAGCCGATAACCCCGGCAGTGCGGCTGCGGATGATCTGGCTGATAACAAGATTATTGCATTCTATGATGGTGCCAGTGAAGTGGGGCCCCGTGCGTTGGGTCACCGTTCATTCCTATCCGATCCCCGTAATGCTGATAACTGGCCACGCGTCAATCACGTCAAGACCCGGGCGCTGTGGCGTCCGTTTGCGCCTTCCATGCTGAAAGAATGTTTGCGCGATTATTTTGAGGGCGGGCCGGATAATTCTCCATACATGCTGTTCAATTTCACCGCCAAAAACGATTTGCTACCCGCAGTGACTCATGTGGACCAGACCTCCCGGGTACAGACTGTGTCGCCGGTTAACGGCCTCTACTATGAACTCATCAAAGCTTTTTTTGAGAAAACCGGCTGCCCTGTGGTTATGAATACTTCGTTCAATGGTCCTAACGAGCCCATTATGGAAACGCCGGAGGACGCGATTGAATTCATTAAACACAGCCCGAGTGATGTGATCCTGTATTTGAACGGCTGGCGTGTGACTTCAGCCTGATTATTACTTTTTAGGGAGTCAAAGATGAAGAGTTTTACCCATCTGATGAACGAGCTGGCAGTGAATAAATTATTGCAGCAAGAGCTGTCTGAAATAGAAACGGAACCTGAGGCTTATCATCACTTTTTTAAGATAAAAGGTTATGAGTGCAGCCTTGCCGATGTGGAAAGCGTGTTTAAAGACATAGTCTGGTTCGCGCGTATTGGTGACGATATTGATCATGCGTGAGGATGATTTCTGATGTTGAAGATTACCGAAGAACAGGTTGCTGAATACCGTGAAAACGGGTACATCATCGTGGATAAAATCATTGAGCGGCATGAGGTTGATTTATTGCTGAGTCGTTTTGACAAGATCTTTTATGGCGAATATGAAACAGGCCTCGACCCAGATGAAGTCAACTGGAAACATGGCCGGGATGATGAAAAACTGACTCGTCAGATTTGTAACGGCTGGAAGGCGGATCGCTATGTCGCCAGTGTTATTCTTCAGGCTTTTATAGGTGAAGCCTGTGCTCGGCTGGGTGGCTGGCCCGGTACTCGTATCACTCAGGATAATCTGTTGTGGAAGCCGCCGGGAGGTCGTCCCATTGGTTTCCACCAGGACTCATCTTATGAAGAGTTTATTGTACCCAACGATTGGGTGAGTTGTTGGATTGCGCTAGACGATACGACCGCCACGGGTGGAACCGTTGAATATGTTACCGGCTCTCATTTATGGCATAAGAGCGGAAAAATCAAACAGTTTCATGGCCCAAGCGATCCTCATGAAGATTTGCGCATAGCCGTGGAGAGAATGAAAAAAGGCGATTTTGATACAGAAAAAGTGGAAGTCCAGGCTGGCGGAGGCACGTTTCACTCCGGTTGGATCTGGCACGGCTCGGACGTCAACAAAACGGATGTTCCCAGAAGAACGATTGTCGCACACTGTATGTCGTCAGAATCCATGTTTAATCCTAATCCACTGAGTGTGAACCGGACTTACAGCCGCTATAAGAAATTCGGTCGTCTCGACATGGAAGAAACCGATTTTCCTATTCTTTGGACCCAGGATGGTTATGCCTCGCCGTTCATTGAGCCTTATTCTGCACGTCAACTTGGGTGGGCGGAATAATGGTACAGAATATGAGCAAGCCAAAAATACTTATCGTAGAAGTCGAGCCGACGGGTGAGTGTAAAAAAACACGGTATCAGCCTTTTCGGGATCAGGGTTATGAGCTCTATTTTCTGATTGCCAAACCTGAGTATGCCGAAATTTATGCACCACACGTGCGGGTTGCAACTCAGATGACGACGGATGGTTTTGTCCATGCAGCGGAACTCTGGAATGAACAGGAACATTTTGATGCTGTCACGACCATGTCTGAGTTTGCCGTCATCGCCACGTCGAAAATTGCCAGTAAGCTTGGGTTGTATGGTATCAGTCTTGACAGTGCAGTGACGTGCCGTAATAAATACTATATGCGCACAGCCCATGAACAGGGAAACGTCAGACACCCTGCCTTTCACCTGATTGAAGAGGAGCACAAGACCCTCGAATTCGCCCGTGAGGTAGGTTTCCCGCTGATTGTCAAACCGACACTGGGTGGGGGGAGTGAACATATTTATAAAGTTCACACGCCTGAGGAGCTGATCGATTGCTATCGTAAGGCCAGTGTAGGGATGACCATTCACACGCAGTCGACAGCTGAACCGGCTTTCCCGAACAAGGGACCGGACGGTATTTTGCTGGAAACCTATCTGAACGGCAATGAGCATAGCCTGGAGGCCTGGGTCTGGGATGGCGTGGTGACGATAGGAGCGATCGGTGATCGTCTGTCGCCAGAAAAGAACCTTTTTGACAACGATATCTATACGATGCCCACGCGTTTGTCTGCGGGTCAGATAGCCGATATTCAAGAACTGGTTGAAGCAGCGGCCAAAGCGCAGGGAGTACGGCGTGGGGTATTGCACCCCGAGATCCGCTACCACAATGGCAAACCTTATATTGTGGAGATGGGCGCGCGGGCTGGTGGCGGACCGATTTCTCATATGACACGGGAAGCCTATGGTTATTGCGCGATAAAAGCGTCGCTGGATATTGCATGTGGTATTAAACCCCGGCAACCATCTCTTGAACCCACTGGCAAAGTCGTCGTTGCCATTGCAATGATTTGTGATGAAGGCGAAATCAGCGAGATTGATACGCCAGCAGAAGAGACGCTCAGCAATATCATCTATTTCAAAATTTTCCTGTCTCCCGGTGATGTCAATTTACGCCCACCGAACGGCAATATGCTGTTAGGCCAAATTTGTGCTACGGGTGCAAGTTTGGAAGAAGCCTATCGTCATGCCGAAAATCTGAATAACCATGTGACGGTTCGATTCAGCAACCCTGAAAACCCGAGACATGATACCAATGCATAGTCCTTATGTGGTCCATAGCGAGCAAGAAGTCCAGGCTATGTTGGCTTCGATGGGCCTCACCGATACAGAGCAATTATTACACGCGATACCCAAATCCATTCGCCTTGATCGTGACCTGTCGTTGCCTGCGCCGCTGGAAGAGGAACAACTTGATGTTCTGGTCCGTCAAATAGCCAGGAACAACCGCACGGTACTGGATAGAATCAGTTTTCTTGGAGGAGGCCTCTATGAGCATAGTGTGCCGGCAGTGGTCGATTATCTGAGTGAGCGCGGAGAATTCCTGACGGGCTATACGCCTTACCAGCCGAAGATGAGCCAGGGACTGCTGGAAGTCTTGTGGGAATATCAGTGCCAAATGCAGAAACTGCTTGGTGTCAGCACGGTGAACACTTCGTCCTACGATGGCAGTACAGCGTTTGTCGATGCTTTCAATATGGTTCATTTTACAGCAGATGAAGGTGAACGTTGTTGTTTTCAGCTGTCTGCTGCGGTGTGGCCACAGACTCAACAGATTCTGGAAAGCAGTCTTGTGGGTAAAGCTGAATTGTTTCGGCCGATTACCTGGAAAGATGACGGCAGGATTGATCTGGATATCCTCGAAACCCAGTTTGTCATCAGTCCGCCCAATGCCTTTGGGTTTCAGTGTCCGAATGCATTTGGCGTGATGGAAGACATTCCTGCCGTTGTTGCATTATGTAAGAAATATCACGTTACCTCGGTACTTTATTACCATCCTATGTTGTCTGGTGTGTTTGCTTCACCCGGAGAATTGGGGGTGGATATCGTATGTGGTGAAGGACAAATGCTGGGCAATCATTTGAATGCCGGCGGCGCGACGTTTGGGTTTTTAGGTTGTCAGGCGTCTTTTGCCGATGCCATACCTGGTCGGATCGTGGGGGTTCAGTATGATGCTGCCCAGCAGTCGTCTTATGCATTGATCCGTGAAGAACGAGAGCAGCATATTGCCCGTGATAAAGCCACCAGCAATATCTGCTCCAACCAGACCCATTGTGTGATACGGGCTGCCATATATCTGGCTTTGCGAGGTTCCGAAGGGCTCAAGCGGATTGCGCTTAAGAACGCCGAAGCCGCCCATGATTTTGCTACCGAGCTGACCAGGATCGAAGGTATCAATCTGCGTTTTCATGCCCCATTTTTTAATGAATTTGTCATTGAAGTTAAGGGCGACGTACAACTGCTGCTTGTCTGGTTACAGGCTCGAAATATTTACGGTGGAACCGATTTAGCGTCGATGGGAATGGACAACTGTTTGCGTCTTGCGGTGACGGAAACGAAAACCCAGGTTCAACTGGATGAGGCCCTTGCAGCTTTCCAAGAGTATTTTGGTCAAGCCCGGCAGTCTGATCAATCATGCCATTGCGCGAGTACGGATTTTTATACCGTTCTGCCCGCAGCGTCAGATAGCGAGTCTGTCCCCGCGCTCGCTGAACGAGAAGTGGTCCGGCACTATACCCTGCTCAGTTATAAAAATTACAGCGTTGATACGGGGATGTACCCGCTTGGCTCCTGTACCATGAAATATAATCCCAAGCGCAACGATAAGTATGCCGCGATGGATGCTTTCAGGTATGTGCACCCTCTCCAGCCAACCAAAGAGATGCAGGGAACATTACAAATACTCGCGGAGCTGGAAACCTATATCATCGAATTGACCGGTATGTCCGCCGTGTCCCTCCAGGCTGCCGCAGGCGCACAAGGTGAGTTGATGGGCCTGCTGATGATGCGTAAGCATTTTGGTTCGAAAGGGGAACGGCGTAATACGCTTCTGATTGCGGACTCGGCGCATGGCACCAACCCTTCCTCCGCAGCGATGGCGGGATTCCGCTGTGAAATTGTTGCAACCAATGCGGAAGGGATGCTCGACATTCACGATCTTCAGTCCAGGATGACCGGGGACGTGGCCGGCCTGATGATTACAAATCCTTCGACTTTGGGGCTGTTTGAAGAAAACATCGAAACCGTTGCTGAGATTGTGCATGGTAACGGTGGCCTGCTTTACTATGACGGCGCCAATATGAATGCCCTTATGGGGTTGGTCCGCCCGGGAGACATGGGGTTCGATATCGTGCATTTAAATGCTCATAAAACACTCTCTACTCCACATGGCGGTGGTGGTCCGGGTGCGGGACCTGTGGCGGTGACTGCCGCTTTGGCCAGATATCTACCCCTGCCGCGTATCCAGTATTCTCCGGATACGCAAAGCTATACTGTCGGTAATGATTACCCTGCGAGCATTGGCACGCTGAAACAGTATCTGGGTCACTTTTCGGTACTCATTCGTGCCTGGGCCTATATCCGCACACTGGGCGCTAAAGGTCTGAGAGAAGCCTCGGAATATGCCATTTTGAATGCGAATTACGTCCAATACCATTTGAGCACCTGCTTTCCGACGGTTTTTGATAAAACCTGTATGCATGAATGTTTATTGAATGCCGACAGCGTGGATAAGTCCGTGCAGGAAATTTCAGACATCATTATTGCACAGGGCTTTCATCCTCCAACCATGGTGGGAGCGGGGTGTGTATGGTTTCCGGGAGCATTGTCAAAAGCGATACTGATCGAACCCACAGAGACAGAAAGCAAAAGTACTCTGGATGCCTTTATTCAGGCCATGAAAACAGTTTGTTGCTAACTAAATAATTGGAGAGTGTATTTGTGCCTGATGCATCATTGTTAAAAGCGCGTTGTCATGAAGAAAATATCAAATTTATTCTGGTCTCACTCAGCGATCTCTTTGGCGTGGTTCGTTCCAAACTGGTCCCGGTGTCTGCCATCGATTCGTTGATGACCAACGGTGCTGCCTTTGCTGGTTTTGCTGCCCATTTCAACTTGACGCCAGCTGATCCCGATATTGTGGTGTACCCCGACGTCTCAACATTTGTCCCGTTACTCTGGAAACCTGGGGTCGCATGGATTACCGGCGATTTGTATACCGCAGGTCAGCTATTGTCGCAGTCGCCACGTAACCGGTTGCGGTTGAAGAGTGAAGATGAAAAGCGTCGTGGGCGAATATTAAAGACCGGAGTTGAAGCCGAGTTTTTTTTGCTGAAAAGCGGAGAGTTGCAGCTTGCTGATACTCGCGATGTCTATCACAAACCCTGCTACGATCAGTCTGCCCTTATGCGTAGCTATGATGTGATCAGCGAGATTTGCGGGACGCTGGATACCTTGGGGTGGGCTCCTTATCAGAACGATCATGAAGATGCCAATGGTCAGTTCGAAATTAACTGGACATATAGTGATGCCTTAACGACAGCGGACAGGCATACGTTCTTCAAATTTGCCGTGAAGAGTATTGCCGAACAGCATGGGCTGCGGGCCAGTTTCATGCCTAAAATATTCGATCATCTCACCGGAAACGGTTGTCATATCCATTGTTCTGTATGGGATGAGCGTGGACAAAACCTGTTTTTGCAGGGTGAGGGCCGCGCCCTGCTGTCACAAACCGGGCAACACTTTATCGGTGGAGTGATGCAGTTTGGGGCCGCCGTCAGCGCGCTCACAAATCCGAGCGTGAACAGTTTTAAACGGTTGAATGCCATCACGACTTCATCAGGAGCCACGTGGGTCTCTCATCAGAGCTCCTGGTCTGGTGATGACCGGACCCAGGCGGTTCGTGTTCCTGATGATGGGCGGCTTGAATACCGTATTCCCGATGGTTCAGCGAACCCCTATCTGTTGCAGCTTGGAGCGATGTCCGCCGGAATGACCGGCATTGATCAGATGATCGATCCGGGTTCACCTGGTGTACCTTATGTCCTTGACGGAAAAACGGTCGCCTTTCCCCAGGATCTGGCAGAGGCTCTGACCGCTTTGCAATCATGTGAGGTGACACAGGAATATGTCGGTAATGAACTTGCAACAAGTATTCTGGCGCTGCGACGACAGCAGTGGAACCAGTATAAAAATGCTGTCAGTAGCTGGGAACATAAGGTTACACTGGACTGTTAATAAGGTGATCAATGAAAGGATTTGTATTTATATTGGGTAACATTATTGTTGCCTCATTACAAAGTGTTCTTCTGAGCTACTGGCTGAAGGGCATTAATGTCTTTCTGGTTATGTCCATGAGCTTTAGTATTGTGCTGTTGTTATACTCCAGTCTTTTTCTATTGAAAGGAAGACATTTTGTTGAAGGATTGAAAAGCATGAAAAAAGAGATTCTGCTGCTGAATATGGTTTCGGCATGCAACTGGATCTTCTATTTTTTTGCCATCAAATTTATTAATCCAGCAGCAGTTGTGACCATTACACAATGCATGCCAGCCGTGTTCACCTCTCTTTTTCTGGTCGTCAGCGGCAAAAAAGTAACAGTGACAACCCTGTTTTTTCATACACTTATTCTGTTATGTACGATTTTCCTTGTGCAGGACTACATATCTCGTGACAGTGGGATTCAAAGCCGTTCGATTACCGGTATCGGTATTGCGTTGTTATGCGCAATGACAGTTGCGATGACAATTGGTGTTTCCCGCACTTTTTCTGAAAGAAAAATACCCAGTTATGTGGTTCTGGCACTGCGTTTTCCATTTTTGATTGTCATTTCCTGGAGTCTGACGCCATTGGTCGCGGTGCAAAATATCACGCTGTATCAAGTCTATATTATTTTATTTGTGTCTATCGTTGGATTGGCAATGGCCAACTTCTTTTTGCAAAAAGGGATTGAGTACGCCACGCCGCTGATGGTGAGCACGACTCTGACAATTTCTCCAGCGGTAGTGCTCTTATTTGATAAAATCAACCGACACGATTACTTGATGACCACTCAATCTTTTACCATCTTGTTTATTGTCTTTCTGTCTCTTTCTTGTATCTATCTGAATAATAGACGGACCTCCGCACAGATGGTACATCGTCAGACTTCTTAAACGGCTGGCCTGTCTTCAGATAGCGCTGATCTGGTATTGTAATGATTGTATTGCTATCAGGGAAAATGGCTTTGGGATGTTATTAAACCTAGTAAAAACTGTTCTTATTCTATGTCACATAATTTGTTGAGAATATTTGGTCACATGGATCTTTTTCTTCTGAAGTATGTGCATATGAGAGACGACTTTATTGTTAGCTATGCCCTACGCCTCTTTCAATATGCTCGTGGTCAGTTTTTATTTGTTATGGCAGGTCGGTAAGCTGGCTTTGCCGGTGCAGCGTCTCAGTCCACCCTTAAACATTACGAAGTGATCAGCTCGATTTTGTTATCATCCGGCAATAAAAACAGGGGTCAGATCGGTTACATGTTGTTGAATCTGATCACTAATATGAGCCGGCGCACAAGGGGTATTCGAGCCGCTGTGGAGGGTGTTAAAAATCGGGGCAATTAGTGAGGTAAAGATTTTGTCCGGAGTCTGAATTGCTGTGTCATAAATGGCCGTGTTATTGGTTCCTGATCAATACTCAAATAAAGTGCGAGGAATGTCAGAACGATCTGTTTGCTTGCCGGGGGAATAGTGCGACAATTGGCCACTCTGTAAATAACATAACAGGACACCCACTTTAAAATAAAAAAACGAAACAAGGCAATGATGATTCTCCACTACCTTGCAGAAAAAAATCGAATGAATCAGGTTTGCTGCAGAACCAAACTATATACATCTTGTTCCAAAGCAAACAAAAATATAGTTCTGGCTGACCAGGAGGCGTAGCAGGTTACTTGAGGAACCAGATTTTTAAATAGGGTGCTTGATGGTGTGATATGAAATCAAGTCGCCAACAAATTCGGTGGAGTTCGGCTTAACTGAAAATAATTTCTGACTTTCTCAAACGACGACCTCTG
>NZ_JBNKSF010000055.1:0-1626 GCF_050297175.1 Gynuella sp.
ATCCGCAGGATAGAAAATGAAAATGGCCCAGCTGCCTTTCACATCTTCAGAAGTGATGGTTTTGAATTCACCATTGTGGAACGCCTGAACTGAAAATTCGGGGATTTCTTTGTTGATAATAGACATGTAAACATTTTCCTCGTGGATAACTATCTGATGATGTGCCGATGATCTGCATCAGCGCTGAGGGAGATACTAGGGGCTTATACTCATCGAATAAATTGAATAAAATAGATGACTATAATCGCTTTTTTAGATGGGACGGCCATGATTTCACTAAAACAACTGATATATGCACTGGCGGTAGACAAAACCCGTCATTTTAAGAAAGCTGCCGATTCGTGTTCAGTCTCGCAGTCTGCTTTGAGCACCGCGATATCTGAGTTGGAAAGCCAGCTGGACCTGCAGATATTCGAGCGTGATAACAAAAAAGTATTTGTCACGCCGATGGGGGAGCAACTGTTAGAAAGGGCCAGAAGTATCAAGGTACAGATCGACGACTTGTATCAATTGTCCCGCAGCCAAAAATCTCCGTTGAGTTTTCCGTTGTCGCTGGGTGTAATTCCAACCATTGGTCCCTTTCTGCTGCCCAAAGTTCTGCCACGGGTGCGCGAACTGTATCCCGACCTGGAACTGACTATCGTTGAGGAACAGTCTCATGTATTGGTAGAGATGGTACGTAATGGCGATCTGGACACCGCGATATTGGCTTTACCCTATGCCCACGATGGACTGCATGCCTTTGAATTCTGGGATGAGGACTTCTTTACGGTCTTCCATCGCCAAGATGAGAGTGCCAAGCTAACCGAAATTACCAGTAAAGAACTGCATCATATGCGCCTGCTGTTATTGAAAGATGGCCACTGCCTCAAGGACCATGCGCTGGCCGTCTGTCAGTTCAACCCCAGTGAAACCGACAACTCCCTCGCTGGAACCAGTCTCTACACCCTGATTCAGATGGTGGCTGGCAGAATGGGTACGACACTGGTTCCGGAAATGGCCCTAGACCAGCTGGTCGGTGAAAACTCAGAACTAAAGGCTGTGCACCTGGGTGAACCCGGTCCACACCGGAGAATTGCCTTTGTCACCCGACTGAATTATGGCGGCGTCAACAACATCGAACTGCTGATGAAACTGTTCCGTGAGCAGCTGACTCATTATCAAAGTGTCCGGATGAAAAACCTTTAAGCTGAACTCTGAATGCAAGCGTTCATTCCGGGAGAGTTATGCATCACCGGCTGCACAAGGTACTCCGCAAACGTCTCTTTTCAGTTGTTAAGGGACAGATTTTCTATCTGACTGAGCGGATGAAGGATGGTATTCATCCGTACTGTCAGGTTTTCCTGATTGCACAACACAAATAAGGTGGCATCAAAAGGCGATAAGCCCATGAACTTTGGGCCGATAAGTGGCAGGCCATTGAAAGCTTTGCGGAAATTGGGCTTCACAGAATTTTGCATGGAATTAGCCAGACTGATTAAAAACAGAGATATGATCATTTCTGGTGTATGACAAAAAAAGATGGCAGCGTATCCTGTTGATTGATCCGGCAAGATCAACAACCAACAGGAGTACACCACCATGAGCAATAGTAATGTCGTAGCACTACAGAAACCAGCTTTGTCT